>CAZOEH010000400.1:0-3275 GCA_964578785.1 uncultured Desulfonema sp.
ACGAAGGCCATGGCTTTGTCTGGCGAAGCAAGGGCTCTTCTTGCAGAAAAACTAGTTGAGAGCCTCGATCAGGAATCAATTCGCGAGATTTGGCTAACCGAGGCAAAAAAACGCCGCGATGAAGTGCGAAGCGGTCGGGTTAAAGCAATACCGGGCACCGAAGTGATGCAAAGCGTCAGAAAACAATTTGATTGCAAATGACCTATTCATTCCACCCAGCGGCGCAATCTGAATTCGAGCAAGCCGCACTTTATTATTTCGAGAAAAACCTTTCACTTGCGTCAGCCTTTTATAATGAAGTAGCGTTCGCGATTGAAGGGATAGTTGAGAATCCATTCTTATATCGTGGATTGATGAAGACGTGCGTCGTTGTCTCACAAAACGCTTTCCATACGCTATTCTCTATACAATCGAAGATAACTATATTTTGATACTGGCCATCATGCACTGCAGCAGAGAACCATCGTATTGGAAGCACAGGATTGCCGATAAATAGTTAAGCGTGAACATTTCATTATGACTATAGAATGTCCCCATAGATACTCCCGATTTGAGAGATAATAAACATGAAGAAACGGCTCCGTAAAAAAAAGCATTTGAGTGAATTCACTGAGTGGGGACGGCAAATAGTTATTATGCGAAACCTGAAGAACGGATTCGATGAATTTCTTGACGCTTTTGTCGAAGAGGCCATTGAATTCAACGGATGCTACTGTGGAGGTGGTGGTAAAGAAAACAAGTTAGACGTGTTAGTGGAGCTTGGTCGTCGCTCTGATGATCCCGATGCCAGACTGAAAAGGATTACAGCATGGCTCGATGCTCGATCTGATGTGGAAAGCTGGAAAGTGGGCGAAGAGTTTGATCTCTGGCATGGAGATTTCCAGAATATCGATGACGAAATCGAACAACAGGAATCGGCTTGACACAAAAAAGTGAGGCACTTTGTACCAATCTGAATCACTTAGCCAGTTTTTTATACAACGGACCCAAATCGTTTCCTGAAAGAGAAGCATTAATTATACAATCATTATCTTATCCTGATTGCCGTGTCTCCGTGTCTATAGGAACACCGGATGATTGTCCTGCAGGTGGCGTTTGTTCTATTATTTAAACAATTCTTGGAAAGTAAGAGGTAATTTGCTGTATTCAGTCAGCAGATAATTTCCGGAGGTATAAATATGTCTGAACTATTAAAAAAATTAGAGCATGAGACGCAACGCCTCTCTAAGCAGGAGCGCGCATTTTTAGCAGATCGGTTGCTGGGCTCACTTGATGAAGAGGTGCATAATGATGTTGAAGAAGCCTGGATAGCTGAAGCTGAGCGGCACTATAAAGAATATAAGAAAGGAAAAAGACCCGGTTCAACGGCAGAAGATGTATTTGCTGAAGCCGATCGGATACTGGAATGATTTCAGTTGTTTTTGATCCAGACGCAAAAGTTGAATTTTTGGCGGCCGTTCAGTATTACGAAAGTTGTCAATCCGGATTGGGACGTCGATTTAAACTTTTTGTTCACTCCGCGATACAAAAAATTGCTGATACACCTTTTCAGTATCGGTTGATACATACTCCCTTCAGACGATATCTTTTGCCGAAGTTTCCCTAAGCCATTTTATTTTCCATAGAACCGGATAATATTCGTATTATTGCTGTTGCTCATACAAAGCGTAAGCCGGGATATTGGTTAAGACGTATTCCTGATTAAAAGGGAAATATTTATGAATTATTAAGGCTTGAAGTGAACCTGCATCACAGAGCATTGCGATTCTGAATATATTATATGATCAGCAGGGAGATAACGAAATGAAGATTTTGAAGATACATACCTTGGAGAAAGGCTGGTGTGACAAAGATTATGTCTTACTCCATGCCGTCTTTCAGCTTCTTGTAAATTTTGTCGAGCAGGAGAGCCCGGATAAAATCGTGAATTGGAATTCTGATCCTGAGCACAAGCAAGCATGGAAAGAAATCCGCTCGCTCTACCGCTGGTGGACGCAGACACGTACATCTCGTAGAAGCCCTATGGACGCGAAGGGACTGAAAAAGCCCCTCATGAAATGGAAGAAAATACCGGGAAGCGAGAATTACCAACTCGTAGATTATGACATAAACAAGTACACTGCATATGACGCCGCTATGAAAAAGCATTGGCGGTTGGAGAAGAAGTGGGACGAGGAAGACCAGAGAAACCTTCATCGCTTGATCGAGATTAGACAGTTCCTCTGGACATAGGACTAAGACCACACTGTGGGCTGTTCGTCGCGTGTGCCATAAACCTCAGTGTCGGTGTTAAATCATAACAATTTATTCCCAGTACCCGGATTCATACGTTCCGGGGAGCAATACCGGACAAAAAAATCTTCTGGAAATACAAATAAAATAAGCAAGACTTTATTAAAAATATGAATTGTGATAAGAAGAAAACATATTTTCAATCAGCCGTCCGAGGTTTCCGGCGATGGGGCTAAGGAAGCTGGAGGTATGGAATGACTACTTTGGAACCTAAAGCAGGTGAGCGTGTCATGGACGTCCGCGTTACCGACGACGCAATCAGTGTAGATCTTTACGACGGCCGAACGATAACGGTTCCCCTGGCATGGTACCCGCGTCTGTTGCATGCCACGCCGGCACAACGAGCGAACTGGCGCATTGCCGGAGCCGGATACGGAATTCACTGGCCTGATGTTGATGAGGACCTCAGCGCGAAAGGCCTTCTGCAGGGTGTCCCGGCTCCCCGTACAGCGGCCAGGGCGGCATAGAAAGGGCGTAGCTGGATAGAGGCGTTTTTAAACAATTGATAAACTGCCGCATTTATCAGCCCATTTGATTGTGCAGCTAATTTTTGTCTTCGATAATTTTATTTAAGCAGAGAAAATATCTGCAAGGTGCAATATTTCTATTGGCGAACTTCGATCAGGTAGCCGAAGATAAGTGGTGAAAGCCAGGCGTGCGATATCGTGGATAGGTGTCAGGGATCTGGGTATGTCGGCCTGCCGTTGGGCTGAAGTTGGGATGAACCAGTCCTCAGCCGGCAGAGCGGCGTAGCGCCGGCGGATGTTTGTGGAGGAATTGGGGCTTACCCCTGAAAAGAGTGAAACGCATAATTTCATGGGCGTTACCAATAGAGGCCCTAAAATGAGAAGCAATTTATGACATTTTATCTTGACATGACCATTTTAGTTGACTACTTTATTCTAAAAAAGGGGGTGGTCGCATGAAAACAATGGCCATAAGTGAATTTAAGGCATATGCGTTGAAGGTACTAAACGATGTTG
>CAZOEH010000401.1:0-3275 GCA_964578785.1 uncultured Desulfonema sp.
GCGGGAGAGGGGAAGCCCTTTCCCGCCAAGTAACAAGTCGTTTTTGACTTTTTACGAAGGTATCTTATTTGATAGTTAAAAAAGGAATCCGGAGATGCGGCAATATCTTCAAGCTTCACCAATCATAGACTTCGATAATGAAACTGTCATCAGTTTTATAAGGAAAAACTCAGGCGATTCAACCGATCCGCGTATGCAGGCGATCAGTCTTTATTACGCAGTAAGGGACGGCATCCGCTATGACCCTTATTCGATCAACTTGTCGGCCGAAGGGCTCCGTGCAAGCACAACGCTCGGTACAGGCCGGGGATGGTGCGTGGCAAAAGCTATTCTTCTTACAGGATGCTGCCGGTTTTTGGGGATTCCGGCCCGGCTTGGTTTTGCCGATGTTAGAAACCACCTCACAACCGCTCGCCTGCGCGCGCTGATGAAAACGGATCTCTTCTTCTGGCACGGTTATACATCAATTTACCTGGACGGAGTATGGATAAAAGCGACACCGGCTTTTAATATTGAGCTTTGCGAACGGTTCCGGCTGAAACCGCTTGATTTTGACGGAACCAGGGATTCCATCTATCATCCGTTCGATCTTGAGGGGAATAAACACATGGAGTATGTGAGGTATCATGGCGAATTTGCCGATGTTCCCATAGACATGATAATTGAAACCTTTCGCCGTGAATATGCCCCGGATGATTCATCCCTGAAAGAAGCGGACTTCGACCGTGATGTGGAAATAGAAACACAGAATCACTGACAGATTACTCCTGTAACTACCTGTTAACCGGATCATTAAAAAAAGTAATAATTACATGACAAACGTAATCGACATCAGCTACTTTAATGAACTTGCAGTAAAAAATCCCGAAGAGATCTGCAGACAATCATTATGCGAATATGATATAAATAAGAAAGCTTATATATTGTGCGTATGGGGTGATAATTATGGAATCTATCCTCATGATAATAAAATAGTACGCCTTCGGGACGGAAAATCGGATATAAATACTTTGTTAGGACTTTTTATTGTTTATTACCTCTTACGGTCAAAGGAAAACGAAATCAGCAACGAGTGGATATCTGAAAAAGATATTCCCGGGGGCGCCACATTTTTCAGAGGTCCGCACAAAATCCCCACGGAATTAATCGAGTGCAGGTATGTAAAAGATATTCAGGGATTCAAAGATATTTGTCAGAACCTTTCAGGAATCAGTATTGACATGGCCGATGCAGCATATTTTTTCCAGATAACGCCGCGTATTCCCATAGTAGTTCAATTCTGGAACGGGGATGATGAATTTCCGCCGGAAGCAAAAATACTGTTTGATAAAACGATTACCAAACATCTTACACCCGACATCATATACTGTCTGGCTGCTGAAATTTGCCGAAGAATAAGCGGGGTGCAGGAAAGGGCATAATAATGAAACTGCGGGATGTGATAAATGGTTTATTGAAAAAAGTAAGCCGGAGTCTTCCTGCAGGGGCTGCCGCTATCATGGCAATTGCGTTTTTATTGGCAGTTGTTGCCGGAGGGGCGGATATTCCCTTCCTCGCCGGGCGGGTAACCGACAATGCGGAAATCCTCACAGAGGGCATGCGCCGGACGCTGACCGAACTCCTAAAGTCTCATGAAGAGAGAACAGGTAACCAGATCGCTGTCCTCACGGTGCCAACACTTGAAGGCAAAAACATCGAGGAATATTCCAGCGCTGTTTTCGGCGCGTGGAAGCTCGGCCAGAAAGGCAAGGACAACGGTATCCTGGTCATCGTGGTGCCAAATGACCGGCGTATGCGCATTGAAGTTGGTTACGGCCTTGAAGGCACCATCACAGACCTTTTAGCCGGCCGGATCATCCGTAATATTATGACTCCAAAGTTCAAGACCGGAGACTTTGATGGAGGTGTTGAGTCCGGAGTTAAAGCAATTGTTGAAACGCTTGAAGGTCGTGAGGTTCTGAATATCGCGGACTCCGCAAATCCAAAGGAGAAAACATCGTCCGGTTTTCAATTTGACGGGCCGGATCTGACGCTTACCGAGCGCATTCTCTTAGGGGCTTTCATTTTCGGCATCATCGGCCTGTTCACTGTGATTGGCGTCCTTACTCCTGGAGTCGGCTGGTTTCTCTATCTCTTCCTCATTCCATTTTGGGCGATGTTCCCCATAATTGTTATAGGAACAAAGGCCGCTTTATATCTGCTTACAACCTATATGATTGTTTTTCCCATTGCCAAGTTGCTGTTAAGAAACACCGACTGGTATAAAAAAGCAAATACGGCTCTCCGGACCAAGGGAAGAACCTCTATCGGAGGGTTTACGATCACATCCGGAGGCTCCGGAAGCTCCTGGAGTTCGGGCAGTTCGGGTGGCTCAGGCTTTTCCGGAGGAGGCGGATCTTCGGGCGGCGGAGGCGCATCAGGCAGCTGGTAAATTTGAATAATAACAAGATTAATTACAATTTGAAAAGAAAGGATCAAACTTATGACTGATAACGTGCTGGTAGTTCTATCATGTGGAACCGATAATCCTAACCGTACAACACGAGCACTGTTCTTTGCCATGGTAGCTCATAAGGAAGGAAAAAAATCGGCTGTTTTTCTCCTTGATGAAGGTGTTTATGTTGCCAAGAAAGGCATGATAACCAATGTCAGAGCAGCTACAGGAGATAGCGCCGATGATCACATAACTTATCTCCAGGAATATGGCATACCTATTTATGTGTGCACTCCCTGCGCAAAATCTAGACAAATTTCAGAATCTGACCTGATCGACGGAGCAAGGATGGCAACCGGTATGGAATTAATCAAAATGGCTTGCGAAAGCGCTGTAATAAGCCTTTAAAATAATTATTTAAAGTGTTAAATATTGTAAATGAACATTCTTGCAGAATACGGTTATATTGGTCTTTTTATTGCTTCTTTCCTGGCCGCAACAATACTACCTCTCAGCTCCGAGATTGTATTGATCTCATTGTTGCTGAACAATCATGACCCGTTTTTGTCGATTACGGTGGCAACTGCCGGGAATGTATCGGGTTCTGTTTTAAATTATGCTTTGGGATTCTGGGGAAGCTTTCTGTTGATGGAGAAGCTGTTACGATTATCTCAAACTGAAATCGCCCGGTCTGAAAAAAGATTTCAAAAATATGGGGTATTAAGCCTGTTGTTTGCATGGGTACCAATTATCGGTGACCCGCTTACTGTTGCTGCCGGAGTGTTAAAAATCAATATTTATCTTTTTCTGAGTCTGGTGACCGCCGGCAAACTATTCAGGT
>CAZOEH010000402.1:0-3257 GCA_964578785.1 uncultured Desulfonema sp.
TTGATATAGATGAAAGAAAAAAGAATCCCTTTGATTTTGCCCTGTGGAAATCATTGAAACCCGGCGAACCCGCCTGGGACAGTCCCTGGGGGAAGGGGAGGCCCGGCTGGCATATCGAATGCTCGGCCATGAGCAGCGCGTATCTGGGTGAAACATTTGATATTCATGGAGGGGGCAGAGATCTTGTATTTCCGCACCATGAAAACGAGATTGCCCAGTCCGAGGGAGCATCGGGAAAACTTTTTGCGAAATACTGGATTCACAACGGATTTGTGAATATTAATCATGAGAAGATGTCCAAATCTCTTGGTAATTTTCTCCTTATTAAGGATATACTTGTATCCTATCATCCTGATTCGGTGCGCCTCTTTCTTCTGTCAAATCATTACAGAAGCCCTATAGATTATACAACCAGGGCGATGGATGAATCTGATGCGGGTCTCGATAAAATATACTCCCTTATAAAACGAATTGATGAAAATCAGTGCCTTGTTTTGGAAGAGATTCAGAGTGAGCCGGGAGATTACTGGAGAGAGTTTTGCAGGGCAATGGATGATGATTTTAACACAGCGAAAGGCATTGGAATTCTTTTCGATGCCATCAGGCATGCGAATCGTCTGATGGATGAAAACAGCGGAAGAATTCCGGGAGACGTTAAATTAATGATCGGCGGAATCCATGCCGACATCCTTAAAATAGGAAAAGTTCTTGGTATTTTATCAGAGTCTCCCGGAGCATATTTTGAAAAAAAGAAGGCAAAATTTATCGAGAAAAAAGCTGTTGATCCATCCATGATTGACTCTCTGGTGAAGGAGCGTTTTGAAGCAAGAAAAGCAAAGGACTGGAAAAGGGCGGATGAGATTAGAAAAAAACTTTCGGATATGGGTGTTTTAATAGAGGACAGGCCTGACGGGACCATCTGGAAATTCAACAGCTGAAAGGTGAACATTCAACATTCAACGTCCAACATCGAATGCAGAACGGGAAACGACGAAGGAACTGACATATAGTCCGGAAGAAAGGCTGCTCGTGCATTCGGTTATAATCATAAAGATCTTTGAACGCCATCCAGGGGAAAAAACAAAAATAAGTGTTTGATGCCGGATATGGATGTTTTTTATTCGGTATTGGACGTTCGATGTTCCGTGTTCGACGTTTATCTTTCAAAACACCCGTGGCTTCTTATATATATGCCCAACTTTAAAATAGTATCCGAATATTCGCCCAAAGGCGATCAGTCTGCCGCAATTGAGGCATTAACCGCAGGCGTCTTATCCGGAAAAAAGCATCAGGTGCTTCTTGGCGTCACCGGATCCGGCAAAACATTTACAATGGCAAATATCATTGAAAATACCGGCAAGCCCACACTTGTCATAGCGCCCAATAAAACTCTCGCGGCCCAGTTATACAGTGAATTCAGATCGCTTTTTCCGGAAAACGCGGTCGAATATTTCGTAAGCTATTATGATTACTACCAGCCTGAAGCCTATATCCCGTCTAGTGATACCTATATCCAGAAGGATTCGTCCATTAATGACATGATAGACAAGCTGAGGCATTCGGCGACACGCTCGGTGCTTACACGGCGGGATGTTATTATCGTGGCAAGCGTCTCGTGTATTTTCGGACTCGGAGCTCCTGAAGATTATCTGGCGATGAGAGCCGATATCGGGAAAAGCATGGCGCTTGACCGGGATAAGTTGCTGCACGATCTTGTTTCGATGCACTATGAACGGAATGACATAGATTTTTTCAGGGGAAGTTTCAGGGTCAGAGGTGACAGGGTTGAGATTTTTCCGGCCTATGAAGAAGAGAAAGCGATCCGCATAAATTTTTTCGGAGATGAGGTCGAGAGCATATCGGAAATCGATCCTCTTAAGGGATCGGTTTTGAATAAATTAAACGGCATAACAATATTTCCTGCCAGTCATTATGTAACTCAGAAAATGACTCTCCAGAGAGCCGTAGAGACTATTTTGCCGGAGCTGAAGGAGAGGATAGCGTATTTCAGAAATGAAAATAAATATATAGAAGCGCAGCGCATCGAAGAGAGAACTCATTTCGACATCGAGATGATGCAGGAGATCGGATACTGCAACGGGATAGAAAACTATTCCCGCCATTTGACCGGAAGAGCGTCCGGTGAGCCGCCTCCGACTCTTCTCGATTACTTCCCGCCCGATTACCTTCTCTTTATCGACGAAAGCCATATCTCAGTGCCGCAGCTTCACGGAATGTATAAAGGCGACAGGTCCAGAAAGGAGACCCTTGTAAATTACGGGTTCAGGCTTCCGTCGGCCCTCGACAACAGACCCCTTAAGTTTGAGGAGTTCGGTTCAAGAGTGTCACAGGTGATATATGTATCGGCCACCCCGGCTGATTATGAGCTTGAAAAGGGGAAAGATTCGCTTGTTCAGCTTATCGTAAGACCGACCGGACTTGTTGACCCCCCGATTGAAATCAGGAAGGCGGAAAACCAGGTTGATGATCTTCACGAGGAGATATTATCCTGCATAAAGAAAAACGGGAGGGTTCTTGTCACCACCCTTACAAAACGCATGGCCGAGGACCTGACCGAATATTATTCGGATCTGGGAATAAAGGTGAGCTATCTCCATTCGGACATAGGGACAATGGAAAGAATGGAAATAATCCGCGATCTCAGAACGGGCAAGTTTGATGTTCTGGTGGGAATCAACCTTTTAAGAGAAGGGCTTGATATCCCGGAAGTCTCTCTCGTTGCGGTGCTCGATGCCGATAAGGAGGGCTTTCTTCGCTCGGCAAGATCGCTCATACAGACGTGCGGACGGGCCGCGAGAAATATTAACGGGAAGATAATAATGTATTGCGATACCATCACGAATTCAATGCGGAATGCCATAGAGGAGACGAACAGAAGAAGAAATATCCAGGAAGCGTTCAATAAGAAATATAACATTACGCCGGTGGGTATCGAGAAAGCGATTACACATGTATTCGCACAGGTTTCGGAATCGCCCGCGGCGATGGATATGGTATCTGAAACGATATCCGGATATCATTCTATAGATGATCTGGATAAGATTATATCGGATCTTGAGAAAGAGATGGAAAATGCGGCCCGCGAACTCGAATTTGAAAAGGCCGCCGAGCTGAGGGACAGGATAAGGGATATCAAGCAAAAGATAATTTTTGAATACTGACGGCTTTGTAAAAGACTATGTTTATGCCGCATTCTGCAACCTGTTTCCGACGTACTTGCTGGAAGTCCAAATATG
>CAZOEH010000403.1:0-3253 GCA_964578785.1 uncultured Desulfonema sp.
AAATCCATTTTCATAAAGTATCCTGAAACATAAGATTCCTCACTGATAAAAAATTATCTGACAGGATTTACAGGATGTTTTTGTATGCGCAACTTGTCACTTTGCGGGTTACATCTTCTTTTTCCACCGGATCCTCTTTTTCGCCGGCATACGATGGTTCATTGTCTGTCCGGCTTCCGGCCGGACATCAACAATCCTGTTAATCCTGTCTAATAACATCAGCAAATAAATGCGCAGGCAGCCGTCCGGGATCCGGAGGCCGGGAATAAAAGATGACAAAATGGGTTGACATACGCCGGTAAACGAATATAAAGGGAGACCCTTATGGACATGAATTTAATTAAAAGGACCGGTATTGCGGCCGCATATAAAGGCGCCGGAATACTGAAAACGAATTTCGGCAGGACGACCGGAATTCAAAAAAAGGGAGCGATAGATCTTCTTACGGAATCTGATACCGGATCCGAAAGAGTGATTATCGAAAAAATCCGGAAGGTGTTTCCGTCGCACGGGATTCTGGCGGAAGAAAGCGGACGTCAGAATGAAGAAGCCGAATGTGTGTGGATAATAGATCCTTTAGACGGAACAACCAACTTTGCCCATAATCTCGGTTTTTTTGCCGTTTCAATAGCTTTTGCGGTAAAGGGGAATATCGTTGCCGGAACAGTTTTAAATCCTGTAACCGGAGAGCTTTTTACCGCAGCTGAAGGCGAAGGAGCGCAACTTAACGGTCTTCCGATACATGTCTCAAAGACCGCCACGCTTTTAGACAGCCTGCTGGTAACCGGATTTCCTTATGACTTCAAGGATATCTTAAGAAACATCAAGGATCGTTTTTTCAACTGCCTTCAGGCCTCTCAGGGAGTCAGAAGGCTCGGGTCTGCTTCTTTAGACCTCTGTTATACGGCAGCGGGACGCTTTGAAGGATTCTGGGAAGAGAACCTGAAACCATGGGATACGGCTGCAGGGTTAATAATTGCCAGAGAAGCCGGAGCCCTCGTTACTGATTTTTCGGGAAATCAGTTTGACGTTAATAAAAAAGAGATCCTGGCAACAAACGGCATGATACATCAGGAAATGATAAAATTGCTGGAAATACAAGGATAGAAAATGAAGGATGTCTTGAAAGAAAAAGATGTTTTGAACGATCATGTGGGATGCTTCGGAAATTTCTCTACCAATGATCCGATATGTAAAAAACTCTGCGCTCTTAATTTAAGATGCTATATAGAGAGAGACCGGAGTGCCCGCATTGAAATACTTGAAGAACTTATAAACGGAGACAACTCATACAAGGGAAAGACTCAATAGGCCGGTTTGTATATAGAACATCGAATATTGAATATAGTTGATGCACTAGTAAAAAATCATATGCGAACGGATTTGAGATTTTTGGGAAACAGATTTTTAAATAACTGAGCGTTAAAAATCACAAGCTGTTTGATCCCGCCCTGGGCGGGAGAGTTCTTGTGATTTAGCAAAGTTATTTAAAAATCCCCAAAAAGCTCATTAAGTGAGCATATATAGACTTTTTTACAAAACCATCATAGTTGACGGCTGAAGAAAGCAGGACGGGTATCACGTAAAGATCTTTCCCGGGTTTAATATACCTTTGGGATCAAAAAGTTTTTTTATGTTTTTCATGAGCTCAATTTCAACCGGACCAATCTCCTTTGCCATATACGGCGCCTTTGTAATGCCTATCCCGTGTTCTCCCGAGATCGTGCCTCCCAGCTCGACCGTATAATCGAAAAGCTCCTCAATTGCAGCTTCGGCTTTCTTCATATCCTGCGTGTTTTTCTTATCAAGCATTATGTTGAAATGTATGTTCCCGTCACCCGCATGTCCGAAACTTACCATCATAAGACCGGTCCTCTTTTTCATTTCGTCAATCTTTCTTACCATATCCGGAATCTTGCTCCTCGGAACCACGATATCTTCGTTTATCTTGTCCGGAGCATACGTAAATAATGCGGGTGATATTGCCTTGCGGGCTTTCCAGATTATCGCGGCATCCTCTTGTGCCCTGGCTATCCTGATCTCCCCTGCCCCAAGTAACGTGCAAAGCTCTTCAAGCCGCCTGATCGCAGATTCAGCTTCGTCAGCTCTTCCGTCAATCTCGATCAGAAGCAATGCACCGGCATCAGAGGATATTTTTATTTTGAGATAATTTTCAACACAAACTATCGCCGCTTTATCCATGAACTCGATAGTTCTGGGGACAATCCCGCGTCTTATTATTTCGGAAACGGCTTCAGCCGCCTTTCCGAGATCATTGAAAGAAGCCGTCATTGTCCTGACAGATTCCGGGAGTGGTAAAAGTTTCAGAGTAATTTGCGTAATTACTCCGAGCGTGCCTTCCGACCCTATCAAAAGACGCGTCAAATCATATCCCACAACACCTTTGGCGGTTTTTACACCCGTTCTGATTATTTCACCTGTCGGAAGAACCGCTTCAAGACCAAGCACATAATCACGCGTAACGCCGTATTTTACGGCTCTTGGCCCTCCCGCGCATTCCGCTAGATTGCCGCCCAGAGTTGAAAATTCCGAACTGGACGGATCCGGGGGATAAAAAAGCCCGATCTTTTCGACCTCCCTGTGAAACCGTGCCGTAATAACCCCCGGCTCAACAAAAGCCGTAAGATTATCGGTGTCGATCTCAATGATCCGGTCGAAGCGGGTCATGGCAATAACAATCCCTCCCATAACCGGAACAGATCCGCCGGTCATGCCCGAACCGGATCCGCGGGGTACAACAAAAATATTCTCCTCATTGGCAATTTTCAGAATTTCCGATACCGTACCCGCTTCCTTCGGGAATATAACCGCATCCGGCAAATAACGGCTCGCGGTCGCATCATAGGCATAGCATGCAAGATCCTCTTTCGTTCTGCTGCAGTTTTCGGAACCGGCTATATTACATAATTTGCTGAAGACTGAATCTTTTATGGCCATTTACGTAAGCTGGGGACTTCCTGAAAAGGTTAAATTAATTATTCGGGAAATTTCTAAAACTTGCCGGACTCCAGTTTCTGAGAAAAATATTCAACCTGTTTTCTCAAAGAGCCGTTTTCTTTTATGCCTCTTTCGACAATGCCTATAGAGTGAAGGGCTGTGGCATGATATCTGTTGAAACTCTTTCCTATTGTCTGTAACGGCGAGTCAGTGTACCTGCGGGACAGATAAATCGCAATCTGTCTCGGACGGGTAAATGTCTGTTTCCGGGAACTTGAAACAATATCGGCTAATG
>CAZOEH010000404.1:0-3250 GCA_964578785.1 uncultured Desulfonema sp.
GCCTTTTGTGTTGCAAGTTCAGGATTGTTCTTGTGCACCCATGAATCCTGATTTCTTATATTAGCCATCTCAAAGAGATACTTGTTCAGACCGGCATTTGTAAGGGTCTCCTGGAAGAGAGGCTCGTGCGTCTTGGGCGTGCAGGCAGCCACAACAACCCTGTTTAACCTTTCCTTCTTGATTATCTGGGCCATATTCTCCTGTGTATCCTGGGAGCAGGAGTAAAGGTTGTCGGTCGCAAATTCCACATAAGGAAGAGTCTTCGCATATGCCGCCACCTTCGGAACATCCACGACTCCGGCAATGTTGATGCCGCACCGGCAGACGAAAACGCCTATTCTCGGACGCTCGTTTGTGATAATAGTTTCGGGCACGGCCTCCTTCTGTTTTACGAGAGTATTCCGGGCTTCACTCAGTATTTCACCGGCCGCTGAAGCCGCGGCGCTTGCATCTATAACAGCCTGTGGAATATCCTTAGGACCCTGGAATACCCCGCATACATATATACCTTCTCTTGATGTCGTAACCGGCTCAAATGTTTCGGTCTTGCAGAACCTGCCAGCCGTCAGTTCGATGCCCAGCCTCTTTGCAAGTGCGGCGATTTCCGGTTTTATCTGCAATCCCACAGAAAGGACTATCTGGTCGAAAATTTCGGTTTTGAGCTCGCCGTTTTCGGTGATATAACGGATTTCAAGATCATCCGTTCCAGTAACAGGTGTTATGGTATGCACCCGGCATCTTATGAACCTGATCCCGTGCTTATCCTTTGCGGCGGTGTAAAATCTTTCGAATTCCTTCCCGTGGGTCCGCATATCCATGAAGAAAACTGCGCAATCAAGATCCTTGCCGGCGTGTTCCTTGGCTATTACAGCCTCCTTGATCGCATACATGCAGCAGACTGAAGAGCAGTAGGAATTATCGCATCTGTTCATGTCTCTTGAGCCTACGCACTGGAACCAGGCTATCTTTTTCGGCTCCTTATGATCGGATGCGCGGACAAGATGCCCCATGGTTGGCCCTGACGCGGAAAGAACGCGTTCAAACTCCATGGCGGTAACGACATTGGGAAGTTTTGCGTACTGGTATGAATCAAAGACGGTTGGATCAAACGGTTCGAACCCGGGGGAGAGAATTACAGACCCGACATTCAGGGTCACAATCTCCTCTTTCTGATCAAAATCAACCGCCCCTGTCGGGCAGATTTTTTTACAGGCCCCGCATTTTCCCTTCTTTGCAAAATATATGCAGTTTGCCTTGTCGATGCTGTATTTTAAAGGAACCGCCTGGGCATACTGTACATAAATGGCTTTTCTTTTTGCGAGCCCCATGTTGTATTCATCATCGACCTTCTTGGGGCATTTTTCGGCGCAGGCGCCGCAGGCTATACATTTTGTCTCGTCGACAAACCGCGGATGACGGATAATCTCAACCTCGAAATTCCCGGCCTTTCCCCTGATATCCTTGACTTCGCTTGATGTGACGATCTTTATATTCAGATGCCGGCCGACCTCGACCAGTTTAGGGGAGATAATTCACATCGCACAGTCATTGGTAGGAAATGTCTTGTCAAGCTGCGACATCACCCCGCCTATGGACGGGGATTTTTCAAGAAGATAAACATAATATCCGGAATTGGCCAAATCGAGGGCAGACTGCATTCCCGCAATCCCGCCTCCCACTACCAGTACTGATCCGATCACATGATGAGACATCTCTTAATTCTCCTGGTAAAATTATCTTTAAACAGGGCTTAAAAATATCCGGTACGACTCCTGTTATACCTATTCAACTATCCGTTTATATTGTAATTTATACAATTATAAAGGGCTGAAACTGACCAGTAACGCATCCAAGGAAATGTTTTTAGTATCTATAGAAATCATACTTGTCAATATTTTTCAGGATCATATCCAAATTAATGGGAGAAGGCTCGGATTTTAAACATGTAGAAAAATAATCGGGCATTGATTATCCTTCGGAGTCAAAAGCTGGATATCGCTTTGTTTGCTGTTACTCAGCGAATGGCAGATCGTCGAAGCATCTGATGCGTCTTTGATTCAAATTTGAGCGGGTATTTATTGGGGTTTTCGAGATTATCAATTTCCAGGTCAATATCCAATTCGGGCCAATATAAATGACAGCCATGAAGTAATTGAACGTTTTGTATGGAATTCAATGTATGATCCTTAAAGTACGGATAATCCGTATAACTCAGAAAATATTCTTTTTCTTTCACATAGAGCCATATACCGAAAGGCGTTATATTTTCAACGCTTGCTGAAATGTCTTTGCCACGCCTTGGTGATTTCATTTTTGTGCTCCTCTACGATTTTATTAATTTCATTCAATTTTCTCGGGCTCAACCCATGCGCTGTTGCCAATGAGACTATGGGTTCAATCCAAAATTTAGCTTCACCTTCATCGCCTGTCACATGGATATGCATTCTTTCCTCTTCTCTTGAAAGAAAATAGAATCTATATCCCTTTTCTCTGAAAATTGACGGAGTCATATGATACAAACTTAAATCAATTTATGATTTTTTGCAATCTGAATCAATAAAGATAAAATCGTAAAAAAGATGGTACGGTTATGATTTTAAACATACATAAAAATTAATATGTCCTGGCGAGACGAAAGCCCAAGTAGCTGAACCTATTGCCCGGGGCGCTGCGGCTGCGATGCGCCGATCGGCAGCGCTTCGCGCTGTAGTCTCAGCTGCCGCCCCGAAACACCCGGTTCGAGCCCGACACAGGTCCGGCAGGCTTGGCCGCAACTCCCGGTTTCGGCGTTGTTGCCACAGGCTGCCCAACCTTTTCGCCGAGGAGTTTTTTCGCAAGCATTCTGGTTGAGCCGAGCAGCCCATCTATTTCGCATCTGCACTCATCTTCCGCGGAAAGCTCCACCTTCCCAGTCTTAACGTCTATCAACTGCAACGTGATAATAGGTCTTCCCCACAATACTCACCGAACCGCTTACTATCTTTCCCACGCATAGTATCGGCCAGCTTCGATCTTGCACTCCTGCGCCACGCAGCCCGACATCTGGAATTTCTATTTTTTAAGTATCTTGTTCATGTTTCCCCGATCTATGACTTCGTACTTGTTGGACTGAAAAAACTCGTGAATAACTCTGTCTGTAAGCTGACGGGAAATGCCCTCGTCGCCGGTTGTGACTTCAAAATCAAAGACGGCTATGTAGTTGTCAACCGTCTTTATTTCGGGCTTGTTATTTTTCTCGGCGGCAAAAGCG
>CAZOEH010000405.1:0-3248 GCA_964578785.1 uncultured Desulfonema sp.
CGAGACGTATTCCTCAAAGGATAGAGAATGGCAGGTGTAAATTTTTCTGATTTTATCACTTGAACCGGATCTTATTACGGCAAAAGCTGAAAAGGGCTGATGAAAGTTGATACAATCGAAATCATTGGCATTATCAAGTGTTTCAAATAATCTTTTACAGTTCCGGAGGGTGGACGTAAAAAAGGAAACGGCATTTTTTTGATTTACACGGTACCGCCATTCCCTGACATTCTGAATCACCTCATTGTCCGACCGGTGAGAAGGCAGTTTTCGCGTCAGGATGTGAACATCATGTCCTCCGGCAGCCAGCCGGGTCGTCTGTTCAAAAAGAACCCGTTCCGCACCGCCGATGACATCCTGGATCGAAACATCTGAAACAAAGAGTATTTTCAAAACCTGCGGTCTCCTGAGTCTTTTTCAGCAAAACGGTAAAGCCGGTTGCCTGTGCCGGCCCCAACAAATGCCTGCTTGCGATTGCGAGTAAAGATGGCTTCGCAACCAGCGCCAGTTATCATAACACTATTTTTTCAAGAATGACCTCTATTACCTTTTCCGGCCTGATCAGTCTCATGCAGTCATGGGTTCCGATCCTGCAATAACCGAGATTGCAGCCGATGCAGGGCAGATCATCTTCTCTTAATACCCGATGAATATCGCCGACAGGCATCCACTGCTCTTTGACGGTGGGCCCCATAAAGGAGATGGTCGGAATGCCGAGCGCGACGGCGCAGTGCAGCGGCCCCGAATTGTTACAGACAAGCAGCCGGCATTGAGCGAGGATGGCAAAGAACTTTCTGATATCCTTCTGAACGGATACACAAACCGGAGGCTTAAGCCCGGCAAGAATATCCTCGATAACAATGACATCCGGAGGGCCGCCCAGCAACACAACTTCCAACGTGGTTTTCCGCCGGATCAGATCGATCAGACCGGCATAATATTCCGGCAGCCATCGCTGCGTCTTATAATAAGCGCCGGGATGTACGGCGACGATTTTTTTACTTTGAAATCCGTTTTCCCGCAGCCACTGATCCGCCCAGACTTGTTCATCCGCCCCAAGATAAATGACCGGATCCCTGTTTTCGGAAGATATCCCGGCATGCTTCAGCATATTAAGGGCGCCGTCAACGAAGTGCTTACCGCCTTCAATCTTCGGCGGCGGACAATTAAAAAAAATCTCCCGGCCAAAGGCGGAATGGCCGATTCTATGAACTGCCCCGCTCATACCCGCCAGCCATGCCGTTTTCAGTTCATAATCGGTATAAGGGTCGATGGCAAGATCGAAGCGACGGGATCTCAATCCGCTGATAAACTTCTTTTTTCCGGGTAAACCGGCCGATCGGTCATATACAATCACTTCATCCACATCCGGATTGTTCTTCAGAACCGGCGCGTTGGCCGGCGAAGCCATCACCGTCAGATGAACCTCCGGCAAAGCCGCTTTTATTGCCTTAAATGCTGGAGTGGAGAGCACCATATCGCCAACCCTGTCCACACGTATAAAGAGAATGCTTCCGATATTCCTGAGCGCGGGAAATATCTTTCTTTGAAAAAAGAGAATGCTCAGCGTTTTTAAAGCAAAGCCTCTTGCATTCAAATAAATTGCCTTCACTATTGATTTTACCGATATTTCAGATACGTGCTGCATATACCTCAAGGGCGTTGAATATCCTCAATCCAGCCGTGTAATATAAGGCCGCCGCTATGAAATTGACCATTTTCTTTGAGTATTCGGTAATTCCATAATCAGGAGAAATTTTAAGACATTCAAATCCGGTCTTCAGCAGATAATTTTTCAGGGTTTCATCGGAAAAATGATACAGATGGATTTCCCTGTCATCCTTAGAAAAAAGCTTCAAAGGCCTTCCCTTCACCAGCCTGTAGGCGGCCTGCATTATGTAATCATTGACGTTGGGGACGGCAATCACAAGCAGCCCGGAAGGTTTCAGGATGCGATGAACCTCCCGAAGATACCGCCCGGGATCCGTCACATGCTCGAGGACATGCCACATTGTCACCACGTCGAAGGAATTTTCCGGATATCCGGCGGCAAAAACCTCTCCGCAGAATACGGGGATACCGAGAGCCTTACTGACGTAATCAGCGGCATAGGAAGAGTGTTCCGTTCCGCTTACCGCCCATCCCTTCCCTTGCGCAAGTTTCAGGAAAGCGCCGTCACCGCAGCCCACGTCCAGCAAAAGCCCTCCCTGCCGCCGCTTTTCCAGCTTCTTTATTCGGCCTTCCCACATTCTGATCCGCTTGTTTTTCTGCTGATTAATCCAGTCCCGGTAATAATCCTCGTCATAATGAACCGCCAGCTTGTCAATATCGGGAAAGGGATGCACAAATACCAGCCTGCAATTAAGGCATTCCAAAACCCTGTAAGGCGGTTCATCATATTCGCGGACTTTGAAACCGCTCTGCCCGCAAAGGTTGCAACTTGGTTCAACCGGCTTCATGCGGAGTCATCTCCCCAGAAGTTCATGATATACCCGCTCCGTCTTTCTGATATTTTCTTCAAGACTGAATAATTTTTCCGCTCTTAAACGCCCTGATTCCCCCATCCTCAGCCTCATTTCACTGTTCCCTGCAAGCAACAGAATTTTTCCAGCCAGAGCAGCGGAGTCTTTCGGCGGTACGACAAAGCCGGTAACACCGTCTTCCACCGCTTCCGCCGCCCCCCCGACATCGGCTGTAATCACCGCTTTTCCTGCGGCCATCCCCTCTATAACTGCTCTGGGAAATGCCTCAAAGAGAGAGGGCAGCACAACAATATCCGTTTCACTTAAGATATTCACGATATCAGTTCTGAATCCTGCAAAAAAAATCCGTTCCCTGATATTAAGTGATTCCGCCAGATCCAGACATTCGTGCTGATATTCCTTATCCGTTATCTCCCCTGCGAAAAAAATACGGAACTTTTGCAGTCCGCTCAATATGCTGCCGCAGGCTTCAATCAGATATTTTTGCCCTTTAAGCGGTTCGACCCTGGCAAATACCGTGAGCAGCAAATCGGTCTCCTCAATTCCCAATGATTTTTTTATCCGGTCTGATGGTCCGCCTTTTTTAAATTCCGCCAGATCCACGCCATTGTAGATCGTTATAAATCTGTCATCACGCCCGATTCCGGGGAACCTGCTCCTGAGAGATTCCGCCACCAGGATGATCTTTGCCGGAAAGAAGGTCAGGATGCTGTCGAACCTGTCACGGTTTGATGCACGCACATGCCATATGAGAGGAATGCGTTT
>CAZOEH010000406.1:0-3240 GCA_964578785.1 uncultured Desulfonema sp.
TCTGGGAGTCAACGGATTCTCTGCGTAAGCTTATGGGGGATGACCTTCTCCAGACCATGATGATCGGCAAGGCAGGAGAAAACAGATCTGATTATGCTCAAATTTGCTATAATTACTGGAGCAGCCCTGATCGTTTTGGATTGGGCAAACTTTTTGGCAGTAAAAAACTCAAGGGTCTGGCCTTCAGAGGCATGGGACTCATAGAGGTTGCCGATCATGAAAATTTTGTCAGGCGTTCGCTTGAAATCCTGAAGGAGATTAAAACGAATGATTTCATGACGAAAAAAGGCATCGCAGAGATCGCTTCAGCCATTGGCGAAGCGGGTATTAAAGAGTGGCTGGAACCCATTGTGCACAGACACAGCGCTGACTATTTTACTCTCTATGCAACCAATACCGCGGTTTTTCTTGATGAAGATCCAAAACGTGTTGAGGAGAGCAAGGTTGCCGAACCTGGAGTGCTGATTTCGGATATCCCCGCCCTGCTTGCATTTAAAAAACTGGGGCTTTCAGCAGAAGATACCGGCCGCGCATTAAAAGCATGCGCAAAATACGGCATTGACCCTGCTGCTGTTGCCGAGCTTTCCGGAAAATCAAGCCTGAAAGATATTGTAGATTCGTTTGATGGGTTAAGCGGAACTTTCACCTTGAAGGGCAAGGGCAGCTTCAGTCCCTGGTGCCCATTGAAACCCATTTTTAATGATTTTGGGCTTTCCGGAGACGCTGCCGAGGCCGAAGCCTGGTGGGAAAGAAGGCAGGCAGTCGCCATGATATTTGGAATCCAGCCGATTTTTTCCGTCATGTGCCCCGAACTGTCGGAAGAGAACATGTTGGAACTTGCCAGTATTGGAACAGAACTCGATCTTACTCAGGAGATCCTGGACAAGGTTGTATCCGGTCTTTTGAAATAACTGAGTTATTTTAATGAATCTGTACCAGTCATATGCAGATATAAATATAAAACTGCCGCAGGGAAAGGCCGGATATATCAGCAAGGGAAATACCGATATAAGGATTTCCGGAGTTCCTGATCCTGAATGCAGACGGATGCGCTATCCCAAAATCGGCATATATGCCGGTAGCGGCGCTTCCCACTCCTGGTTGTGGTTTGTCGACATGTTCGAGCGAATGGGCTTTCATGCCGTCTCGGTACTGGATGCGCCTGCGGTGCGCTCCGGGCGGCTTCAACAGATGGACGTTTTGGCGGTCTCAGGAGGCGATACGGTGGCCATCGCCGAAGCTCTGGGAGAAGACGGCGCGCGGCAGCTGGCGGCGTTTATCACGGGCGGGGGCGTTTATCTGGGCGCTTGCGCCGGAGCTTACCTGGTGATGAATTCTTCCAAGCCGCATTTATGTCACTTTAACTTTGCCGCCGTGAAGATCACGAATCTCAGCAAACGTCTGCCGGCGTGTCACGGTATGCTGCATAAGTTCTCAATTGCCTACGGATGCGATCATATCTTTCATCCGGTAAGGGATGCCGTCGGCTTGCGATTGACCGGCGCGCCGCCGTTTTCAGGCGAGCCGGCGCTTCTCGCACCATTGTACGGCGGCCCTGGAATGCTTGCGCCGCCGGAGGCTCAGGTTTTGGCCCGCTATGATCATTTTACGGATAAAACCGTATTTCTGGTGGATAAAGACCTGGCCGAGGAGACCTTGATTTCTACCGCTGCGGCGCTGAGAGTCCCCATGGGGAACGGACAGATGTACCTTTTCGGTCCGCATTTCGAGCATCCGCATTACCACCGGGCCAACCGCCTGGTGGCGGACGCTGTTTACCGGGATAGCAGACAAAATCCCGATGGGCGCCCACCGGTTGCAGGGGATGCAATACAGCTGCCGGCATCCGAAAGCGCGAACCTTATTCGCTCGCTCAGGCGGGAATTGAGTAATTCCAGAATTGTCGCCGCCGGCCTTGAAATGTTTCCGGTGCGATGGCTGATCGGCGATAAGGTGTACGAGCCGGAAAAAATAAGAGTATTTCTCGATGCCATGTGGCGCCGTCTGAAGCCTCTTGAAAATAAAGGTCGGATTTGGGCGCGGGCGGGAGCGCCGGATTTACTTATGGCTGACGCCTGCGAGACTACCGCATTGCTTCGGCGGCTTAAAAACGAGCTTGATCAGGAAAGCGTCACGGACCCGATCGCCCGGACGCTTTTTAATCTGCTGCACCGATACACCATGCGGTTTTTCGAACTTTATTTTCAAACCATATCAAACAACCTAACCCCCATAGGAGCAAAGATTGAATCGTCATATCCTCCAAAGCGGTTTTCGTAAGATTTATTGCCTGTACTTTGGAATTGCGCTTGCGGCCATAGCCCTGATCCTGATCGGGATTTGCGGGAAAGCGGGCGCCGCGATGTTACCGCCTTCAGGCACGGGGTCCGACTGGTTTATCGACATGAACCGGTTTGCCCTTTCGGCCCACGCAGCACTCAAATGCGACGATTGCCATGGTTCTATGATCGAGGACGGTCTGCAGCATACGGATGAGAAACGACCGGATTTTTTAAAGCAATCCGCCACCCGCGCCTATGATTACGCGCGTTGCAGAAGATGCCATGAACTCTCCTTTAAACGCTATCTTGAAGGCGGCCACGCCAAGGCGCTTCGTGAAGAAAAAGATCCTTCCAAAGAGAAGAAGCAGGTCACCGGGGAAAAAATCATGGCGCCGACCTGCGGGGAGTGCCACGCGTCCCACTACGAGCGATCCGGCCTTCCCCGGGTGGCGGTAGGCCAACGGATGATCGGAGCTTGCGCAAGCTGCCATCCGGCCCACGCAGCCAGCTACCGTAATAATATTCATGGGCGGGTGGGGATCGATCTGCGCAATCCAAAGGCGGCCTTCTGCACCGACTGCCATGGCGCACATACCGTGGATTCCCTGAAAAATCCGCAAACCGCGCTATTGGCCTGCAAGCGGTGCCATCCCAAGGCTGAAACCGAGTTCACCGGCATTGTCATCCATGCCTCCCTGGAGAGCGTGCCTGCGGCCGATGCCCCGAAAAAGACCGAGGTGATGTGGATTCATCGCATACGTTGGATTGCCCTGGCGGTGTTAGCGCTTTCTCTGGCCTTCTTTGTTGTGCACAGCTTTCTGTGGCTGCTGCGCGAAATTCACGACAAATTGAGGAAACACTGATATGCAGGCAACATCCTTTACCCCGGACACACCGATTCGTTTTTCCGTTCTTCACCGGCTTTTGCATCTCGTGGTAATGTTCGGATTCACCGGAT
>CAZOEH010000407.1:0-1632 GCA_964578785.1 uncultured Desulfonema sp.
ATGCCCCTGATTACAATTACGTGATTCAGGGGAATACATCTTCTTACGGCAAGCGAAATCCGGCGCTGCACTGGTATCTCCAAATCAAGCCAAGAATGGCTATCCAGGCGGGTTTTGAAATGGGTTCGGGCATGCATATAAACCCATCCTTGCCGGAATCGGATGCGGCATTGCTGAAAAGTTAAAACATGCGCCGTCTATACCGGTCCGAAGAATTATGAATATCATCTGACTAAACGGCCTGTATACTAACAGGATTATGGTATGTTATGCAAATCGCCCGGTTTGACTGCTAATGCAATCCATGTCTTAAAGCGATCTTTTCAAACATCCTGACAAGGCCGGTGCCGAGAGCATAAATCGATTCAATGCCGAGATTTTCTTCAGCTGTTGAATCGAAAAAGAGATTGAGATTCGATTCAAGTCCGTCTTCAGGCTTCCAGTAGCAGATCAGCATCGGAACTTTCGGGAGAGGATGCAGCACAAGCGAGATGTCAGACTCGTAATGATTTTCAACCTGCCTCCCGTTGAAAATACGGATCATGTCTTCGAACAGATCGGTATAGTTATCCGCGACCTTTTTTAAGGGTTTTTCGCATCTCTGCTCAAAGAGCCTGTACCAGGTTTTACCGCTTTTCAGTTCCCTGAACGGAACCCAGTTTCCTGATACAGGAATTCCAGAGCTGTTTATTATGTAGCTCAATACAGGTACCGTAACCCAGATATGCATGTGAATATCGGATGAAAGATTTCCTTCTGCGTCAACGCTGAAATCCTTGCCAAGTACTTTAAGGGTCAGTTTATCTCCGGAAAGCCTGGCGCCAAGTTTTTCGGCAAGTGATGAAGAAAAATCGATTGCGGTGATTTTTCTTTTCAGCAACTCAACCGTTTCATCCATTTCACGAGTCGTGTTTTCAGCTTTTGGAGTATTTACTCCGAATTGCTCAATTATGCCGCTTTCGAGATGCGGGCATTCATCAAGCCTTCTTTGGTCCTTGAATACCGCTGCCGCAAAAGCAAGGCATGTCGGCTCGTTGCATTGCCTGCAGTTTGATTTATCAAGAAGTTTGAAAATTTCCATGAGATTGCTAAATGGAGGCATGTTTTGTTTGTTCCCTTCAGAATCAGATGCGCTATTTATTATTGGAGATGTTGAGAATCCATTCCGGTATTTCGGGCCACAGACTGTTACGCATCTTTTCCCTGAAAAAACCGAAATGACCGATGCGGCCGAGGCCTGAGTAACGGCCGTTGATTTTTTTAATCTCGATATCTGCTTCAGGCATCCTGGAAAGAAGCGCCCTGACTGATTTTTCAGGCGCATATATGTCGTCGTCAAATATCCAGGCAAGAAGGGGGAAAGAAAATTTATGGTAACGGCTTGAGTCTATATTGAATTTGTCATTGAACAGGTATCCCGGCCGGCGTGCCCAGCGCGCCCACTGAGTCGTAGTTCCTGAAGGAACATCAACGGAGGAGATGCCGAATCTGCGT
This sequence comes from uncultured Desulfonema sp., assembly GCA_964578785.1. GTDB lineage: Bacteria > Desulfobacterota > Desulfobacteria > Desulfobacterales > RPRI01 > RPRI01. Next base: position 1,495 of record CAZOEH010000407.1, read on the forward strand.
GCAGGGAAAGTGCTGTGTCCGAAACTGAGAGCGGGAATCAAAACATACCACATTGCAAGCATGCCCAAATTGTACGGGAAGGGCCAGAGCCTCCAGTTCGGTATTTGAGCTGATATGAAAATGACACCCGATAATTCA
>CAZOEH010000407.1:1642-3208 GCA_964578785.1 uncultured Desulfonema sp.
CCCGCCGCAACTGTGACCCAGGAGGAAAAGAGGTAATTTGCCGAAACGGTCAGACGATTCACGAATAGCCGCATCTATGTCAAGACGGCCCCAGTCGTGCAGCGTTACACCTGCGCCGTCTATGTCTTTTAATTCAGATTCACCGATACCCCTGTAGTCGAAAGTGAGCACGGCGATTCCGTTCCCGGAAAGAAAACCGGCAAAGGGATGGTAAAACTTTTTCGGGACTCCCATTGCAGAAGCAATTATTACTACTCCAGCCGGGGGCTTTTCCGGTTTAAAGAGAGTGCCTGCAAGAAGAAAACCATCGGAACATTTTATTTTTATCTCTTCAACCGCCATTTTTCCTCATTTTTTATAACCCTTAAACAATCTTTCAAGATAGAATCCTGTAACCGGGTCGGCATCATCAAAAGAATAATCAGGGTTTTTGTTTTTTTCCGCCATTTTACTTCTTATTCCCGACGCCAGTTTTTTCCCGAGTTCCACCCCGAACTGATCAAACGGATTGATGCCCCATATGAAAGCTTCATAGACCGTTTTTGCTTCATAGAAAGAAAGAAGGCGGCCGATATTTTCAGGGGAGAGATCGTCAAGCAAAATAGTTGATGAAGGCCTGTTTCCAGGAAAGTATTTTGCGGCGTCCGCATCATCTTTTCCCGCTGCGAGAGCGGCCGGCTGAGCTATGAGATTTGCCCAGAGCTCCTGGTGGTTTGTAACTCCTTTTGAAATGCTTTTGTACTGTTCGTAACAGGGATTTATGACTCCGATGAAATCGATCGGAAAAGGCCGTCCCTGGTGAGCGAGCTGGAAAAACGAGTGCTGGGCATTTGTGCCCGGTTCGCCGAAGATGATTGTTCCGGCGGGTACTCCGAGAGGTATCCCGTCACATGTGACGTATTTCCCGTTGCTCTCCATATTGAGCTGCTGTATATGGGGAGCGAGTTTAGATAAAGGAGATGAGTAAGGGATGATCGCCTGTGCAGGGTACCGGAGAAAATTATTGTTCCAGACAGATATAAGGGCTGCGACAAGAGGGAGATTTGCACCGGGCGGCGCCTCTCTGGTGTGTATGTCCATCTCTTCCGCCCCTTTTAGAAATCTCTCGAAAACATCATATCCGAGGTAAAGGGCAAGCGGTACACCCCCGACCGCGGAAGTTACGCTGTATCTTCCGCCTATGTAATCGAACATATGAAATGATGCAACTACCGGGTTTGAAGGATCATCTCCGGGACTTCCCTTGCTCGTGACCGTTGCAAAGTGTTTTGCCGGATCGAGTCCTTTCCGCCTCATGAATTCATAAGCCTGATTTGTATTCGCAGTTGTTTCAGAGGTTGTATAGCTTTTCGAAATAACTACCCAGAGAGTGCTTTCCGGGTTAATGACCGAAGCAATTTCTCCGAAGTTATTGATGTCTACATTAGAAAGAAAATGGATTTTCATTTTTTTCAGGGATAGATGTTTCAGCGCTGCAGCAACAAATTCCGGGCCAAGATATGAACCGCCTATTCCTATAACCACTATATGCCTGAATGCTTTGCCTGTTGAACCTTTTATTTGGCC
>CAZOEH010000408.1:0-3208 GCA_964578785.1 uncultured Desulfonema sp.
TCTCATAATTCCGCATAAAAGGCTTATCAACATTCTCTCCGAAATCAAAAAACAACTCCCCTGGGTGACAAGGGTCGGCCTATATGCCAATGCCAAGAGCCTTGATTTAAAGACGCCGGATGAACTGAAAGAATTAAAGGCGCACGGAATAGGCATTGCCTACATGGGACTTGAAACAGGCGATGATGTGACCCTTAAAAACATAAACAAGGGGGCTTCTTCCGGACAAATGATAAAGATGGGCAGAAAAGCAAGAGCGGCCGGGATCAAGCTTTCAATAACAGTTCTTCTCGGAATTGCCGGCAGAGAGCGCTCCATCATTCACGCGGAAGAAACAGGAAGAGTTCTTTCCGCGATAGATCCGGAATATGTCGGCGCTCTGAGCCTCATGCTTATACCCGGCACTCCTTTGTATAATGATTACAAAGCAGGCAAATTTACCCTCATAGAACCGGATGAAATGTTAAAAGAGCTGCGCGTCATGATAAATGCAACAAATCTGACAAAGGGCCAGTTCCATGCCAACCATGCCTCGAACTATCTTCCGATAAAGGCAAGGCTCCCGAAGGAGAAAGAGGCAACCATAAAACTTATCGACATGGCTCTTGCCGGCAAAGTATCATTAAAACCCGAATGGCTGAGGGCTTTGTAAATTTTTTACGGACTCCTCAATAATATTGCATATGATCTAAAAGAAGTGTGACAAGCCGGGAAAAACAGGCTATAAAAAAATAATGAAGCTAACATAAACTATTCCAGGGAGAATACAATCTATGGGCGAAGATATTACTGAAAGCACTAATAATACAGATCTTCTTTGCATAAACACGATTCGCTCGCTTTCCATGGACGCGGTCCAGAAGGCAAATTCAGGGCATCCCGGCGCTCCCATGGGCCTTGCACCTGCGGCATACACTCTCTGGACACGCATTTTGAAACACAATCCGGCGAATCCGGGATGGTTCAACAGAGACAGGTTTATATTATCAGGCGGTCATGCTTCCATGCTTTTATACAGCTTGCTTTATCTTACCGGATACGACCTGACGCTTGACGATATAAAGAAATTCAGACAGTGGGGCAGCAAAACTCCCGGACATCCGGAATACAGGCACACACCCGGAGTTGAAACTACAACAGGCCCGCTAGGTCAGGGATTTGCAAACGGCGTCGGAATGGCGATGGCGGAAAGGCACCTTGCCGCATGTTATAATATGCAGGGTCATGAAATAATCGACCATCATACATTTATTGTCTGCGGCGACGGAGATCTCATGGAAGGAATCACCTCAGAAGCCGCATCCCTTGCAGGGCATCTTGGTCTTTCAAAACTCATCTGTATCTATGACGATAATAAGATTTCGATAGAAGGCAGCACCGGCATCACATTTACCGAAGATGTCGCCGCAAGGTTTAAAGCATACAACTGGCATGTTCTGAAAGTTGAAGACGGAAATAATGTGGGTGCTGTTTTGAAAGCGCTTAAAAAAGCAAAAGCCGAAAAAAGAAAACCTTCCCTCATCATGCTGCGAACCCATATAGCATACGGGAGCCCTAACAAGCAGGATTCGGCGGAAGCACATGGCGCACCCCTGGGCGAAGAAGAGATCCGCCTTACAAAGAAGAACCTGGGATGCCCTGAAGATTCGGCATTCTGTGTTTCGGATGATGCGCTTCTTTTCTGCCGTAAATGCCTTGAAACAGGTAAGAAAGCGGAATCAAAATGGCTCAGGAAATTCAAGTCATATAAAAAAGAATTCCCGGATCTCGCAGCAAAGCTCAATGATGCGATTAACAGAAAACTGCCGGAAGACTGGGACGGCGGGCTTCAGGATTTTTCCTCAAAAGATGGAGCAGTTGCAACAAGATCGGCATCAGGAAAGGTCTTAAATGCATTGGTTGAAAAAGTAACAAGCCTGATCGGAGGTTCTGCGGACCTTGCCCCGTCTAACAACACTATTATAAAAAATTCATGCGATTATCAGAAAGATTCTTACCATGGCCGTAACATACGCTTCGGAGTCAGAGAGCATGCAATGGGCGCAATCCTCTCCGGGATGGCCCTTCACAGGGGCATACGGCCATTCGGGGGAACCTTCCTCGTTTTTGCCGATTATATGCGTCCTTCAATACGCCTTGCCGCACTCATGAAGCTCCCGGTCATATATATATTCACCCATGACAGCATTGCGGTAGGTGAAGACGGTCCCACGCATCAGCCCGTGGAGCATGTCTGCAGCTTAAGAGCCATCCCGGGTTTAACCGTCATAAGGCCTGCGGATGCAAATGAAACAAAAGAGGCCTGGCGTTTTGCCATGAAATGCATGGAGGGACCGATTGCGCTCATCCTGAGTCGCCAGAATCTCCCCGTTATCGAAAGAACCGCATTGAATCAGGCAAGCCTTCTTGAAAACGGCGCTTACATCATTTTTGATTCCGATCCAAAACCTTCCCTGATAATAATAGCAACAGGCTCCGAAGTCCATATCGCCCTTGAAGCTGCAAAAGCTCTTACAGCTAAAGGCGTTTCCGTCAGGGTTGTAAGCATGCCGAGCCATGAGCTTTTTGAAAAATCCCGGGAAGAATACAGGGAGAAGGTGATTCCGAGAGAGATTAAAAACCGCATAACCGTTGAAGCCGGAATCACCACAGGCTGGGAACGGTATGCCGGAGAAAAAGGGGAGATGGTTGGGATAAACAGTTTCGGCACATCGGCTCCGGGCGGAACACTGATGAAAAATTACGGCTTCACCGCAGACAATGTCGTGCAGAAAGCGATCAAACTTTTAGAGCGCTAGCCGGAGGAGAAATTCCCGATGGATATAAAAATACTGACGACCACATTCATGATGGTATTTCTTGCCGAACTGGGGGATAAAACCCAGCTTGCCACATTCTGCCTCACGGCCGATTGCGGCGATTCAAAACTTTCAGTGTTCCTGGGCTCTGCCGGCGCACTGGTTCTTTCTTCGCTTATCGCAGTCCTTCTGGGGGCGGCTTTCAGCAGGTTTATTCCCGCAAACTATATAAAAATAGCCGCCGGATTATTTTTTGTCGCAGTGGGTATCTGGACACTTTATTCCGCGATCAAAGTCGCGTGACAGCCGAACATCGAATTATGAAAAGGTCCAAATATTCTATATTAGCCCTTTAACGGCATTTATAACTCCGTTGTAATCAGGTTCATCCGCAACCTCTTTTACAATCT
>CAZOEH010000409.1:0-430 GCA_964578785.1 uncultured Desulfonema sp.
AACCACCAATGGCGGTCTTCGTTAAGAAACATTTCTATATATGCTGCTTTATCCATATTATTTCCAATTTGGAATGAAGATTGAGGTAATCATACAGTACATTCTTAACTATTGTAAATATTCGGGAGCCAGAAGTCAGGAGTCAGAATCCGGAAGAGAATATAATATCAAATGCAAGGTATCACCACAACCAGGATCTTTCGCCACAGTTAAATATCATCGGCGTTCTTACAGTGAACCTTTTCATTCCGGCTCCTGAATTCCGGCTCCTGTCTCCTGAATAATTGCTAAGAATCTACTTTATATTGGCATGATACTCCTGCAGCGGACGGACCTTCGAATCTCCTTCGCGCCTGGCTGCAATACCCTTTGCCGCAGCCACAGCCGCTGCGGTAGTTGTAATATAGGGTACCTTGTACCTTATGGCAGC
>CAZOEH010000409.1:440-3198 GCA_964578785.1 uncultured Desulfonema sp.
TTCCGGATGTCCGAACTGTCTTCAGAGCTCTTCCTTCCGCTTGGTGTGTTTATCAAAAGATTTATTTTACCCGTTTTTATCGCGTCCACCAGGTCAGGCCTGCCGAAGCCGAGTTTGGATACAAGCATTGTCTCTATTCCTCTTTCTTTCAGAAACTCATGCGTACCCTTCGTTGCCATGACCGAAAACCCGAGATCTCGGAAGAGTCTGACCGGTTCAAGTACCGAAGGCTTATCCCTGTCCGCAACGGTAAACAGTACACTTCCCTCAAGGGGGAGAATTACCTGTCCGGCTTCCTGGGCCTTGTAAAAAGCCCTTCCATATGATGTCGAAAGGCCGAGCACTTCACCGGTTGATCGCATCTCAGGTCCGAGTACCGGGTCAACCTCATGAAACATGTTGAATGGGAATACGGACTCTTTTATTCCGTAATGCGGAATGGGACGATGTTTCAACTTGAGTTCCGACAGAGATTTACCGAGAATAACCTGTGTTGCCAGCCTTGCCATTGAAATATTGCATACCTTAGATACTATTGGAACTGTCCTTGATGCCCTGGGGTTTGCCTCAAGAACATAAACCGAATTGTCGTATATGGCATATTGAATGTTCATCAGGCCAATCACACGCAGCGTGACCGCAATCTTTTTTGTGTACTCGCTGATTGTTTCAATGTGTTTAGGAGGTATGCTTACCGGCGGAATTACACAGGCGGAATCACCGGAATGAATTCCGGCAAGCTCGATATGCTCCATGACAGCCGGGACGAATGCGCTTGTACCGTCTGCAATAGCATCGGCTTCCGCTTCGATTGCATTGTCAAGGAACTTGTCTATCAATACCGGCCTTTCTGCAGAAACATTCACAGCCGCTTTTAAATACCGCCGGAGCATTTCCTCATTCTGAACAATTTCCATTCCCCTGCCGCCAAGAACATAGGACGGGCGGACCATCAAAGGATATCCGATCTTGTCGGCAATCTCTTTTGCTTCTTCCATGTTACTGGCCATGCCCGATTCCGGCTGCGGAATCCCGAGTTCGCGCATAACCTTTCGGAACTGGTCTCTGTCTTCGGCAAAATCAATGGTGTCCGGGGAAGTACCCAGGATTTTTACACCCGCCTCCTCAAGTTCCCTTGCGATATTCAGCGGTGTCTGCCCGCCGAACTGTGCAATTATTCCTTCCGGTTTTTCTTTCTCATATATGCTCAAAACATCTTCCACCGTAAGTGGTTCGAAATATAATTTATCCGAGGTGTCGTAGTCGGTTGATACTGTTTCAGGATTGCAATTGACCATTATCGACTCCAGCCCGGCATCCCTGATGGCAAAAGCGGCATGGACACAGCAATAATCAAATTCAATACCCTGGCCTATCCGGTTGGGTCCTCCGCCAAGAACCATGATCTTTTTCCTTCCGCTTACACCGACCTTGTCAGGAGCATTATATGTGGAATAATAATACGCGCTATTTTCAACCCCGCTGACAGGGACAGGCTCCCACGCCTCGAGAATACCGATCCTTTTCCGCTGCGCTCTGATCTCTTTTTCCGAAATGCCGAGAATCATTGCAATATACCGGTCCGCAAAACCGTCTTTTTTGGCGCTGACAAGAAGCTCATCGGGAAGTTGGCCTCCTTTATGCTTCAGTATAAGTTCCTCAAGCTCTATCAGTTCTTTCATCTGTTGCATGAACCATGGCTTTATGTGGGTAATTTGATACAATTGTGTTATATCGGCTCCCTTGCGAATCGCTTCATACATAATAAACTGGCGTTCGCTTGTCGGTATTCTCAGCATATTTATCAGTTCATCAAGTGGCTTTTCATTAAAGTCTTTGGCAAAACCAAGTCCATACCTGTTTATTTCAAGGCTACGGATTGCCTTCTGGAAAGCCTCCTTGTAGTTTTTCCCGATGCTCATTACTTCACCGACAGCCTTCATCTGAGTTCCAAGCCTGTCCTCAACACCTTCGAATTTTTCAAATGCCCAACGCGCAAATTTTATAACGACATAATCGCCTGAAGGAGTGTATTTATCCAGAGTTCCGTCCCGCCAGTAGGGAATTTCATCAAGAGTCAGCCCGCCAGCAAGAAGCGATGATACTCTTGCTATGGGAAATCCGGTTGCTTTTGAAGCCAGTGCCGATGAGCGGGAAGTACGCGGATTGATTTCAATCACAATCACCCTGCCGGTCTTTGGATCGTGGGCAAACTGGATGTTTGTACCTCCAATCACCTCAATAGCTTCCACTATTGCATAGGAATACTCCTGAAGGCGCTGCTGAAACTTCGGGTCTATTGTAAGCATCGGCGCCGAGCAAAAACTGTCGCCGGTATGGATCCCCATTGCATCTATATTTTCGATAAAGCACACGGTAATCATCTGATTCTTTGCATCACGCACCACTTCAAGCTCAAGTTCTTCCCAGCCAAGAACCGATTCCTCAACAAGGATCTGATGAACAATGCTCGCGGCCAGGCCGCGCGCTGCTACAGTGCGCAATTCTTCAATATTATAAACCAGCCCGCCTCCCGTCCCTCCCATAGTATATGCAGGGCGTATTACAACCGGATAGCCGAGCTCTCCGGCAACTTTTTCGGCATCCTCGACTTTGTTTACTATTTTGCTTTCCGGCATTTCAATCCCCAGCCGGCTCATCGTATCCTTAAAAGCCTGCCGGTCTTCACCGCGTTCAATTGCATCAACATTCACGCCGATAATTTTGACGCCGTATTTTTCAAGAACACCTGCACGGT
>CAZOEH010000410.1:0-3197 GCA_964578785.1 uncultured Desulfonema sp.
GCCCGGCAGGATTCGAACCTGCGGCCTACGGATTCGAAGTCCGGCGCTCTATCCAGCTGAGCTACGGGCGCAAAAAAAATGGGGTGAGTGAAGGGGATTGAACCCTCGACAACCGGGGCCACAACCCGGTGCTCTGCCAACTGAGCTACACCCACCATATTTGGTTTCTTGTCTCTGGTTTGTAGTTTCCGGTTTTTAAAATCAGGAACCAGTAACTCTGGATCAGAAACCTGACCCTTTTTTCGCCTTCCTTGTGCTTGGCTGAAATTGGGCACTCTTTAAGGGTTTTCTATCTACCAAATAAGATAATGCATTTCAAGAGATATTTTGAAGAACGGTAAAAAGTGAAGGGGAAAAAAGGATTCAAGGATTCGAGGGATCAAGGATTTATGGGGCAAAAGCGAGAAGCGTGAGGCGAAAGGCGTAAGGCATTAGGCTAGGGGCGAAAACAAGGGTCAAAGGATCAGAAGGGCAGAGGCACAGAGCAAAAAGGATTCGAGGGGTCAATGGTGCAAAAGACAATAGGCATATGCATCCGGAACAAGCTGCTATGAAAAATCTCTTGCATTTTCAGATAAACGAATATATGGTTTAAATATGCAAGGTATATTTAAACCATATATTCGAAACCTTGGAGAGCCTGTCCGGCAGGTTATCAAGAAAGGGCAGTCAGCTCTGATACTTGGACCACGTCAGACAGGCAAAACATTTCTGGTAAAGACATGTTTGTCCGATGTCGGCAATCTAATGGAATACCCGCTGCAAAACCCGGGGATTCGCATAGAGATGGAGAGAGATCCCGGAGCGATCATAAGGCAGGTGGATGCCCGTTCCGGCAAGCCTCTGGTGTTTCTGGACGAGGCGCAGAAAGTTCCAGCGATCTTTGACAGCCTCCAGTATTTGATTGATGAGAATAAAGCGTCATTAATCATTACCGGTTCTTCAGCCCGCAAGCTCCGCAGGAAGGGTGCTAACCTCCTGCCCGGTCGTGTCAGGACATTCAGGCTTGATCCCATGCAGTGGAATGAATTCGGTTGGTCGGAAGAGCATGGCGAAGGACTGTTCCGGATGTCAAACATCAATAAGATCAAGGAGTATTCGTTCGAACATTCTCTTATTTTCGGTTCGCTTCCCGGAATTGTCGGGCAGTCCGATGATAAAGAACGCGCCGACCTTCTCAGGGCGTATACGCATACATATCTGGAGGAGGAGATCAGAGCAGAAGCGCTCAGCAGGAAGATCGGCCAGTTCAGCCGATTTCTCGAACTGGCTGCTCAGGAATCCGGAACCAACCCCAATCTCACCAAGCTTTCTATGGAATCAGGTGTGAGTGTTCCTACCATAAAGGAGTATTTCAGTATTCTGGAAGATACGCTTGTAGTTGAGAAGGTCGAGCCATATCTAAAGAACGCGCGGAAAAGGATACTCACCTCCCCACGCTATTACTTTTTCGACCTTGGCGTCAGGAACGCCCTTGCGCGGGTGCCTCTGACAGAGGATCTGCTGAATGCTGACAAGGGGAAGCTCTTTGAGCACGCGGTCATTCTTGAAATAATCCGAAGGATACGATCTCAGAACCTGGATTATAGAGTCCATTACTGGCGGACCGGAGGCGGCGCGGAAGTTGACTGTGTCATTGATACCGGAGTATCTGTCATTCCGGTCGAGATTAAGGCTGGAGCGAAGGTTTCGCTTTCCGATTTGCGGGGACTTTTGAGTTTCATCGAAACATATAAGGATAAGGTAAAGCAGGCCTACGTGATTACAAACGGACGGATTCCAGAGGAATTGACGGATATTATCACGGCTGTACCATGGCGGTTTTTATGAAAGAGACAGCGAATCAGTGAAAATTTAAGAGTGAAGGGGAAAAATGGATTCAAGGTTTCAAGGGGCAAAATCGAGAAGCGTGAATCGAAAGTCGATATTCGAAGTCCTAAGTCCGATATTCCGCTTTTATCCTTTACGCAGCTTTCTGATATCCCCGATACGGATCGTAACATTCTTTGAATCGAAATATTCGAGAAGCGGTATCAGGAACTTCCGTGAAGCTCCGGCCATTTCCTTGAACTGCGGAGCCGACATTTCACCGTTTTTCCTTAAGAATTCGGTCATTCTGGTTTTGATATCATTGATGTTGTCGGTATGGAAATAGAGGTCTTCTTTTATCTTTAACAGGATTCCTTCATCTACAAGCAGCGTGAGCACCTCTTTCGCCCTGGCGGCATCCATTTTATGCTCCTCAACCAGCTCCTTCAGATATGGAGGCGTGAGCCCGCTCTCTTTAAAGGCCTTTATTATTTTAATTTTTATGCTGCTCTGGTCTTCACCGAGTGAAACCTTATGCCCTTCGAGACGAACCATAACCTCGTCAAGGGTGATCTTTTTATCTTTTATCATCTGATTGATTATGAGGATAAAAAGCTTCGGGTTCAGAAAGTCCGGCAATTTGGATTTAAGCTCCTCCTTTGGCATGCCTGCTTTAAGCGGGTTCGCCTTGTGATAAGCATCTATAAAATCGTGCATTTCCTTCTTGAGATTATCGATATCGGCCTGGTGAAGAAAAATTCTGCTTTCTTTATCAATAAGGACAATCTTCTTTTTAGACAGAAGACTCTGCAGATTGCCGTCAAGACTCTTTTCGGAGATGTTCGTCATGACCTTCAGATCCGAAAAGGAGACGCCCATGTATCCTGATTCGGCGACATAATAACCGACCAGCTCTTCCGCCGGGAGGGTTGAAAGATTTTTCAGGGCTTCCGTGACTTCCGGCTTGAATCTCTTATGCTTCCGGGGAACCGGGTTGAGAATCTGACCGCCCGCTATTGTTCTTACGGGGGAAAAACTCCTGAGAACAAACCTGTCATCCTTTACAACCGCCGTCGGAGAATCAAGCCTGATCTGGGCTACGGTCTCTTCACCGGGAAGAAGCTCCTCCCTGTCGAGCAGAATCAGATTGCCCAGTATTTCACTTGTGCCGGTATGAAACCTTACGCGGGTGCGGTTTTTGACCGGCTTCCTGTTGCTTTTAAGAAGATGGAGTGAAACGTCAAGCATGTACCCGGGGATAAGGGCGCCGGGCGTGGAAACAACCTCTCCCCGCTCCACGGACGCCTTGTCGAGCCCCTGGAAATTGATCGCCGTCCGCATTCCGGCGACAGCTTCATTCACGCTTTCGTTATGGACCTGGATTCCGC
>CAZOEH010000411.1:0-3167 GCA_964578785.1 uncultured Desulfonema sp.
AACAATAAGGGTTTTTCGGCCTTTTTTATCGGATAATCTTCCGAAATAGGGGAGAAACAGTGTTCTTGAGAGAGAAAAGGCACCGAATATTAGTCCTATGTAAAGCCCGCTTGCTCCGAGATCCCGGGCATAGACAGGCAATAATGGAACAACAATTCCAACGCCTGTTACGGCCGTGAATATTGAGAAAAACAGAGTTCCGAAGATTTTTCTGTCCGATTTTTGCATGTGATATTCATGTGGTTAATTTTTTTTGTGTTAAGAAAGTAGCAGCTTTTTTCACCGGCAACAAGCAAGATAAATGCAAAAGATTTTTTCTCATACCGTAAGTCTCAGAGGATTTTTGCAGGAGCCTGCTTGAAAGGCCGGGTCCGGAAGGGGGTTATAAAGGCTGTTGACTTGTTCATATTTATACCATAATAGCTCTTGACTCACCGGCAGGCGGATGCTTGTTCGTTTTTTACAGAAGATGGACAAAGACGGAATACCGCTAGGATGAGACCGGCCGGCACGAAGCAAGCATAGAGGGGAATACGTGCAGCTTTTTTTTCTATCTATAATAGTAATCGTTACAGGCGGTGTTTTGGCGCTGTTCCTGAACCGGCATTTCATCCTGATGAAATCGGCCAGTGCTTTTCTGATTGCATCAGGATGCCTCCTGGGCTTATGTGATGCCGCTTTAAAATTGATCCATCCTGTACCGGCGAGTGCGTCGGTTTATTATCTGCACCATTTTAATTTATCCTTTCAAATAGATGCTCTCTCGGCTTTTTTTCTGACCCTCATCTTTGGCATCTCTATGCTGGCGGCAATTTACAGCTTCCATTACATGCACGAGGAGGATAAGCCACGGGCAACAGCGATTAATTATCTTTTCTTCAGTCTGCTTACGGCTTCCATGGCACTGGTGGTAACCGCCACAACCATCATTGCTTTCATGCTTTTGTGGGAAACCATGTCCCTTTCTTCTTTTGCCCTGGTGATATATAACCATCATAAGGCAGAAAACCGCAAAGCCGGGTATATCTATTTTGTTTTTTCCCATGTGGGAGCCATGTTTATTCTGGCGGCTTTTGGGATCATATATTCGTATACAGGCAGTTTCGATTTTGGAGATATGGCCGGATTGACGAACGCGGCTAAAATGGTGGTGTTTATTTTCACTTTTATCGGGTTCGGTTCAAAGGCCGGCGTTTTTCCTTTTCATGTGTGGCTACCTCACGCGCACCCCGCGGCGCCCAGCCATATTTCAGCTGTCATGTCCGGAGTTATGATCAAAACCGGAATCTACGGTATATTGCGCATGTATGCCCTGCTTAATTTCCACACGCCGGTATTCGGTGAAATTTTGCTCTTTGCCGGTATGATTTCAGGAGTCCTCGGCGTGGTCTACGCCCTCGGCCAGCACGATATCAAGCGCCTGCTGGCTTACCACAGTGTTGAAAATATCGGCATCATTCTAATCGGCATAGGTATCGGCATGATAGGGGTATCATCAGGCAAACCCTTGATGGCCGCCTTTGGTTTTGCAGGCGGAATGCTGCATGTTTTCAACCACGCTATTTTTAAATCACTGTTATTCATGGGAGCGGGAATGGTGGTTCATAAGACCGGCACGCTTACCATCGATAGGCTGGGGGGGCTTCTGAAAAAAATGAAAATAACCGGGAGTACATTTTTGATAGGATCTCTGGCTATTTCCGGACTGCCGCCTTTCAACGGGTTTGTTAGTGAATTTTTGATTTATTGCGGAGGTTTTGAAGGTACGACGCTGAACAGATTGGTCTTCATATCCATCCTTTTGGCAATTGTCAGCCTTGCTGTTATCGGGGGATTGGCCCTGGCCTGTTTCACCAAAGTTTATGGAGTGGTTTTCCAGGGCGAAACGCGCAGCAGCACAGCGGGAAATGTCGATGAAAAAGGGTTGACCATGCTGGTTCCAATGCTGGCACTGGCCGGAGCCTGTGTTTTCATAGGCGTGTTTCCCAGAGTATTTGTACTTATGGCGATCAATGGGGTATCTGCAATCGGAATAAGGTTTGATCCTGTGCTGCTTGATCCATTTATTCGGCTTACCGGCAATATTACCATGGCATCGGCAATTTTCTTTGCATTTATCCTGGCTGCTCTGGCTGCTCGCATTCTCCTCTACCGGGGTAAAACGATAACTCAATCCGGCACCTGGGGGTGCGGATTTACGCAGCCAACCGCCAAAATGCAGTACACTGGAACTTCTTATGCCGCCTCGATTCTCGCGTTTTTCAGTACAGTGGCACCTCTCCACGAAGACCATTTGAAGGTAGAAGGCTGCTTTCCCGGTCAATCCCGTTATCACAGCAAGATCTATGATGTTGCCGAGTTGTATATGAATGCCGTTATTGTAGATCCTGTTCTGGCTTTGTTTGCCAAGCTTCGCTGGATTCAGCACGGTGACATACATCTTTATATCGGCTATATTCTGCTGGCTATCATTGTTTTGCTGTTTTTCGTATAGGGCTGCATACATGATATCCGGGGATAGGTGGAAGAGTAAACTGGTGAAAACTTTATGAATGAGACAGATAAGATTGTATCCATTATTTTATGGTTCATCGCGATCCTCCTGGCGCCGTTTTTCGCGGCGGTCATTCTGAAGATCAAGGCATTTTTCGGAGGGAAAAAGGGGCCGCCACTCCTGATTCATTATTATACCTTGATCAAACTTTTTCAAAAAGGTTCGGTATACAGCACCAGCACAACCTTCATATTCAAGCTGAGCCCTGTCGTTTCACTATGTACTGCTGCAATGGCGCTGATGTTTCTGCCTATAGCCGGTTACCGGCCTGTTTTGTCGTTTCATGGCGATGTCGTCTTTATTTTATATCTTCTCGGGCTTGGACGTTTCTTCTCCATTGCCGCTGCCATGGATACGGCTTCTCCTTTCGAGGGCATGGGAGCTGCCCGGGAAGCTTACTTCTCCATTGTCTGTGAAGCGACCTTATTTATGATTTTGATCCTGTTTTTCATGCTTACCGGCGATTTTAGCCTGGATGCCTATTTATCCGGCAGTGGTCCGCTTGGCCTCTGGAAGACAGCCGGGTCTCCTTTGCTGTTTGTAGTTATCGCTTTTTTTATTGTCCTTCTTACCGAAAACTCCCGTGTGCCGGTTGATGACCCGGCAACACATC
>CAZOEH010000412.1:0-368 GCA_964578785.1 uncultured Desulfonema sp.
TTCACCAAGGCCGTTTAATGTTTTGGCCTTGAAGAGAAGGAACCATGCGCCGACCGGGCCGTACCCGTCTTTGAAACGTGCCGGCGTGAAACGGTTTTCCATCATTGAAAGTTCTGCGCCGACTTTCATACACATTGTGTATGTTGAGCCTGCATTCCATACCGGGTACCAAGCGCGGCCTTTGCCTTCACCAACGCTTCTCGGCATGTAAATGTTGACAGCTCCGCCACAGGCAACCATCATGGTCTTGCACTTGATGATGTAAACCTTGTTTTCGCGTACTGAGAAACCAACTGCGCCGGCAATCTGATTCGGCTTGTTGGCATCAAGAAGCAGCTCAACAATAAAGCAGCGCTCAATGATGTTAT
>CAZOEH010000412.1:378-3147 GCA_964578785.1 uncultured Desulfonema sp.
ATCAGTGCCAAGAGCAAGCTTTGCGGCTTCGGCAACGATTCTCTTGTATGATTCACCGTTGATCATTATCTGCCATTTACCGGTGCGGACCGGCTCGGCTCCCTTTTTCAATGAGCCGACAGCGAGGCCTTTTTTACCGTCAAGGGTCTTGCCTTCTGCTGATTTTTTCCAGATCGGAAGTCCCCATTCCTCAAAAAGATGAACTGAATCATCGACGTGACAACCAAGGTCAAAAATGAGGTCTTCACGTACAAGGCCCATAAGGTCGTTACGCACCATTTTGACATAATCTTCAGGGCTGTTCTTCCCAACGTAGGTATTGATAGCTGAAAGTCCCTGAGCAACAGCCCCGCTTCTCTCCATTGCGGCTTTGTCACAAAGCAGTACTTTTGCATCCGGTGCCCATTTCTTTATTTCGAAAGCGGTTCCGCAGGCAGCCATACCACCACCTACAATAAGAATATCAACTTCGCGCTCTTCAACTGCCGGATCCCTGACGGCCTTTGTTTCACCCAAAGGTTTATTAGGTAATGCCATATTAAATCCTCCTTAAGAAATTATATTCGTAATTAATCTTTTTCAAATTGGATTTGCTCAAAACAAACCCGCTCAAATCTTAGGTTTCGGAAGTACGCGTCCATCGGCCTCTTCGGTTGAAAGCAGGCCGCTATTCAGATCTTTCCCTTTGAGATCCTTGTAGGCATTAGCCTGACCTTCAGGAGTTGTCCTGATGGGGAACTTAAAGCGTTTAATAAGGCCATTCCTGAACTTGCAGGTCCACATAACATCTTCGGTACCCATCATCGGCATTACGCTGCTTCCAAGAGGTACAAAGTCAGAATAACCACGGACTTCAATTGCCTGGGTGGGGCATATTTTTACACATGAAAAGCACTCCCAGCACTGATCAGGCTCCTGATTGTAAGCCTTCATAGCAGTCGTATCAAGAACCATAAGGTCATTGGGACAAATGTACATACATGCTGTTTTGTCCCCACCTTTGCAACCGTCACATTTTTCAGCAATTACATAAGATGGCATCTATTATCCCTCCTAATGTTGTTTGTATTAAATTCATTTTCTAAACCATCGACTAGTATTCTTTTAAACTATTCTGAGTTGTAAGCACCTCCCTTCATAAACCGGGCCCGTTAATGCAAAGCCCTCTATTATAATTTTATAAATTTTCATTTTTCCTATAGCCTGTCGGTAAACATGGATTGAAGATTTTTCTTTTAAATCAGCATGTTAATTTAACTATTCTATCAAAGTTCACTAATACCATTCTGTATTTTTAATGTCAAGGATTTTTGCCGACGGAAAACAAGAATATATAAATATTTACAAGGCTCTATATATCGCAACCAATTGCTCATATCCTGAAAATACCTACTATATATTGTGGTATAGAAAGAAACCTTTCCTATAAATTTGTTTCCGGTAATTTTTTTGCTTCTTGCTTTACCAAATTGTTGAAACCATATAGAATATTTTTATATAAAAAAAAGGAAAAGCTGCAGACGCAGATTATAAAATACCGACAAGAAGGAACATTGATAATGGAAGAAAATTTTTTACCGCTATCAACGGATGACACATTTAGTTTCTCATGCAATAGCTGCCTTTCGTGCTTTAATGAATGCTGCCGTGACCTTAATCAGTACTTAACACCTTATGATATAATGAGGCTTAAGAACTGTCTCGGGATATCTTCCGGCATGTTCTTAAAAAAATATGCATCTTATCATACAGGGCCTGATACGGGCCTGCCGGTAGTAACTTTAAAAACGGATTATGCAACCGGATCAATTTGTCCTTTTGTTACACCTTCCGGTTGCAAAGTTTACAAAGACCGGCCGGCGTCATGCCGGATATATCCTCTTGCGAGGCTTGTTTCACTCAACAGAGAATCGGGAAAACGTTCGGAATATTATATGATCTTAAAAGAATCGCACTGCTTTGGTTTCAAAGACGGTAAAGAACATACCGTGAAAGAATGGATTATAGAACAGGAAATCGAACAGTACAACAGAATGAACGATATGCTCATGGAAGTAATAAGTCTGAAAAATCAGATGATCCCGGGTGAACTAGATATTAAATCAGGGTATCTGTTCAAAACGGCATTATATGATCTTGATGCATTCAGGGCACAGCTCTGTTCAAACAAAATTCAAACGGATGATTTCAATGAAGAGGAAATAAAGGCGGCAAAACAGGATGATACGGTACTTTTAAAAATCGCTTTCGCGTGGGTTAAACAAAATTTGTTTAAAAAAACCTTCTCTATCAACATCTAATCAAGGAGCTTTTATTTTATGAAAACCCAAAACAAAGTTGCGCTTGTGCTTGGTTCCATAAACGGAATCGGCAAAGGAATCGGTCTTGAGCTTGCAAAAGAAGGCATTAATGTCGCCCTAAATTATTTCGACAATGAAGAGATGCTTGATGAGTTGAAACATGATTTATCTGAAATTGGCTCCCGATACATCATAACAAAAACAGATCTATTGAAAACAGATCAAATACAGGGTCTTGTTGATAACGTAATCGAACATTTCGGGCGCCTTGATATCCTGATAAACAATATTGAAAGGGGAGGATGGCCGGTAGTACATGGCCCATATACTTGCGATCAGTGGGATCTTGAAATATCAACAACACTTCGCACAAAGCAATGGTTATTTGAATGTTCGCTTCCCTATCTCAAGGCTTCCGGAGACGGTATCGTAATCAACATCTCTTCGATAGCCGGTCTTGTCGGAAGAT
>CAZOEH010000413.1:0-3146 GCA_964578785.1 uncultured Desulfonema sp.
GAAAACAGTAATGAGCTCGAACTGTTCGGTTCCCGGGTAATTCATGCATCTGTATGAAGCGCTGTGAGAATAATTATCCTTGATGTTCTCCCACCCCTTTACGTACAATGGACACTCATCATTAAAGCATATAAATAGATAAGGTGTTCCCCATCCAAGGCCATCTCCGCAATTAATCGATGGAACTTCCCATATATTCATCTCGACTCCGCAGTGCGGACAAACCGGTTTTTTCTGAGACATGATTTTTTCCATAACCTGCTCTTTTGTTTCTATATACATCTTTATTCAATCTCCATTATTAATAATTTCATTTCTGGTCTCTGGATGTTCTGCAAGAAGGCCAAAAACCATGAATGTTTATGGTAAATTAAGAACCTATTTAATAATGTCAACGGGCAAAGAAAAATGGCGTTTCCTGACATCTTTAAAAGTCGAGCTTTATAACATGTACCTTTCCGGTGTCTTTTTCCATTATCTGAAGACGGAGCTGTTTTGCAGAGCTGGCTTCGCCTGGGAAAAAGAGAATGCCATGAGCGAGGCTTTTAGGGAGAATCGCGTTGCTCTGGAGGGACTTTTCGCGCAAATCGTTTGTTATCGACTTTATTGCATTATCAGAGCCATATCCTGTCACTCCTCCTATTGTGGCCCCAGCAGCCGCACCCAAAGCAGCCCCTTTTCCGGCTGCCGATGCAACATTTTCACCCGAAACAATTCCTATGGCCGTTCCTATTATAGCACCTGCCGCAGCTCCCAGGAAACCTTTATATGCTCCTTCCTTGAAAATCTCCTTTGTTTTTGCGTACCGGGTCGCCCTTTCATAGGCTATCTCCTTGCCCAGTATGGGCCAGAGATTTCCGTTTCTGTCTTCAAGAAAAGTCTGGTGGCCGACTACCTCAAAAGGGTGCGAGCCCTGGTTGTCGAAAACCACCTGGACGGGGAGCATGCCCGCTCCGAGTATATCAAAACCAAAAATCTTTTTTGTTTCATCCGGATCGGTAAATGCCCTTGCCGCGATATCCGCGCCTTCAACGTTGACCGCATTCTTCATGGCCGCCGGTGTCTTAAAGGGAAGCGGTTTTGCTGTATAAGTAGCTGCACAACCTGCGAAAAAAATTATGCAGAGAATAATTAAAAAAGGTGTATATTTTTTCATGATGCGGTCTCCTTTATGCTGTAAAATGCTTCTCCCGATTCGGAATACCCTGCTCATTCCAGCCGCGAAGCCTGTAATATTCCCGGACCATTACATTTAATTCTTCCTCGCTTATCGCCTGTCCGGTCTTTTTAAGCGTTTTATGAAGGTATTTCGGGAGTCTGTCGTCTTCAGACTTCAAACCTTCCCTGATATTGAAAAGCCTCACAAGGTCGGAAATGTCCGAAGCCCTTTTTTCAAGTATTTCCCTTTTTTCATCCAGACCGGTAATTATCCGGATGAGATGCGAAAGAGTATCCCACGGATATATATCTCTGTAAAATCTGCACAGGATGAGAGTATCAAGAAGAACAAGACGGTTTTCATAATCAATAAAAAGGGCTGCTTTCCCTTCAACCGCATCAGGCGATATCGCGCCTGTCAATTCAGGGCTGTGGAATGTGGCTCTCAAATGACAGGCGCCTCTGTCGGATACGGCGAAGGCTAACGCTGAGCCTTTCAAGACTCTCGGATCATATCCGGGCGGTTCAAGCCCTTTTACATGGACTGCAATATCTTCCATGCCCCATTCTTTTGCCGCATGAATTATTCCGCGGGCAAGAGTGTCGCCAATTCCTTCCCGTTTTGCAATCATGTGCAGAAGTTCTGCAACTGCATCCACCTCACCGTAATCAATTTTATAAGAAATTCTTTTTTTTCTTGAAGCTTCAATTGTAAATCCGCATAAATTTCCCGCCGAAATTGTATCCATTCCAAGCCTGTCGCATATGTCATTTAACCAGGCGATCTCTTCTATGCTGTCTATCCGGCATAAACCGCCGAAAGCGTAAATTGTCTCATACTCAGGGCCTTCAATCGAAAGTCCCGCATGACGGCCGCTCGTTATCGTCGACATCCTGCCGCAGGCGATGAAGCATTTTGCGCATGCGTTCGGGACTACTTTGCATTGTCTGTGGAGAGCCTCGGCTCCTATCTTTTCCCATTTGTCATAAGAGCCTTCCGACCAGTAACCGGAGGGGAAAGCTCCGGCTTTGTTTGTGGTTTCGACCATTCGCGGAGTACCCATATTTTTATAAGCAAGGACAAACGGTTGATTCTTGAATTCCGAAACCAGTTTTTTTGAATATGCTTTAAGACCCTCTCTATCAAAAAGGGTTCTTTTCCTGTTCCCCTTGAAAAGTATTGCCTTTAGGTTTTTTGACCCCATAACAGCGCCGGTACCTGTTCTTCCTGCCGATCGCCATCGGTCGCTTTCAATCACTGAAAAAGTTACAAGCTTTTCACCTGCCGGGCCGATAACAACAGATCCGGATTTATAATTTTTATCATCTGATTTGCCGTATAGAGTGTTGACGGTTTCTTCGGTTTCGTATGTATTCATTCCCCAGATTCTGCCTGCGTCGTGATAGTCAACTCCATCGGGATGAATAACAAGTACGGCGGGTTTGGGACTTTTTCCTGTTATGACTATCGCGTCATATCCTGCGGAATCGATTGCTTCAGGTACTCTTCCTCCTGCGTAGGATTCGGAATAAATCCCGGTCTGGGGTGATTTTGTGTAGACTCCGTACCGTGAAGAACCCCATGTCATGCTCCCGGTAGCCGGGCCCGTGGCAAAAATGATGCGATTTTCAGGAGAAAAGGTATCGACCCCGGGAGGGTTCAGGTTATAAAGAAGGTAAGAGGCAAGTCCTTTCCCTCCGAGGTATTTTGTTAAAATTTGTTCGTCAACAGGTTCTGTAATGTGCTTTCCCGCAGAAAGATCAATTTTTAGAATCCTGCCATAAAAACCATACATTATTTGAGTATCTCCCGTAACAATTTTATCCTGTTTACTGATTATGAAGTTTTCAATTCGGAAATAGGTCATTTAGGGCAAGCTCAAGGAAATCAAGGGATTGCGCTTAAGACATACACATAGTATGTCGCACAAGTAATCCCGCAGATTGACACAGAGATCGCCCAAAAGGGCCATTTCCGGATGGAAACT
>CAZOEH010000414.1:0-3146 GCA_964578785.1 uncultured Desulfonema sp.
TATTTAAAGAAAGGATAAATCAGACAATGAGTTACGATTTTAATGCAGATGAGATGTTTGAGATAGCGGAACAGCTTGAAAGAAATGGCGCGAAATTTTACAGGAATGCCGCCGCTGATATATCCGATCCTGCCGGCAAGGCTTTACTGATAAAGCTTGCCGTGATGGAAGATGAACACGAAAAGCTTTTTCGTTCATTAAGAGCAACCCTTACGGAGAAAGAAAAAACATCCACGATCTTCGATCCGCAGAATGAAGTCGTTCTTTATCTTCGCGCCCTTGCCGACACACGCGTCTTTTTCGAAAAAGAGTCGCCCGGCTCATCCATGAAAGAGATCCTGAAATCGGCAATAGAGGCGGAAAAGGATTCGATTGTTTTTTACCTCGGCATGCAGGATGTGGTTCCTGAAAAACTCGGGAGAGAGAAGATCGGAGCGATAATTAAAGAAGAGATGGGGCACATAAGGCTGTTGAGCGGAGAACTTGCAAAGCTGAAAAAATAAGTTACGGGAAGAAAAGGCTTCGAGAGTTCAAGTTGTCAGGTTTTTGCCGTGTTCCGCCAGATTAATAAGCCCTGAGCGGTCAAGCAGCCTGATGGTACGGCCCTCGACTTCAATCAGTTTCATATCCGTCATCTTTGAAAATATACGCGACAGGGTCTCAGGGATTGTTCCGAGAAGGCTTGCAAGCTGATTTTTTGATATATTCAGCCTGACGGAATCCTCTCTATCCTGCTCTCCGGCAAGATATATCAGATATGACGCCAGCCTGCCCGGAACCTCTTTTAGGGAAAGGTTCTCTATCTGAACTGTAAATTGCCTCAACCTCATTGAAAGCACGGCAAGCATATTCAGGGCAAGTGAAGGATTTCCCGTTATAAGCTCAACAAAATCAGCCCTTGGGAAAAATAGAAGCAGACTCTTTGCAATCGCTTCCGCATTGGCCGGAAAAGGCTGACCTGTAAATACCGGGACTTCGCCGAAAGGCTCACCGATGCCGAATATATGAAGGATCTGCTCCTTTCCTTCCGAAGAGACCTTGTAGATTTTGACATGACCTTCAGCAATTACATAAAAGCCGTCGCCCGGGTCACCTTCTGAGAAGATGGTTTCTCCCTTGCCGAACCGCCTGCTCACGGCAATCTTTTTTATCTCATGAAGCTGCACATCCGGAAGGCCTTCAAAAAGCGGAACGGCTGAAATTATATCAAATACATTTTTCATATTTTTCCTTCTTTTATTAACCACGATCTCGAAAAAAAAGTCGCAAAGTCGTCACTCCCGTGAAAACGGGAGTCCAGATCTAGTTGAAAAGATCCGCCACGGCGGACTTTCACGGGAATGACATAAAAGAGCAAATTCTAACTTTTTACGAAGCCGTCTAAAATATTGCCTTTTTATTGACTTAAGTCAAGGCAAAGAGATTTGAGACAGTATATTTTCATCTCAAACATTAGAACAATTATACAATAAAAAATAAAAAAAGGAGAATAAATCATGTTTTGTTATCAGTGCGAACAGACGTCAAAAGGAGAAGGATGTTCCAAGATAGGTGTATGCGGAAAAAGCCCGGAAGTTGCCACTCTGCAGGATCTTCTTGTTTATGCGGTCAGGGGGTTGTCTCTGTATGCTCTTGAAGGCTACAAGGCAGGTGTTACCGATAAAGAGACCGACAGGTTTACCTGTGAGGCTGTTTTCTCGACATTGACGAATGTGGATTTTGACGCGGCGCGGTTTCAGAAGCTTATCGAACGATGTGTAACTTATCGTGATTCGCTGAAAGAGAAACTTGCCAAAGCCGGAATCAAAACAGTTTTTACCGAAGGCGCGGCTTCCTTTGTGCCTGAAAAAACGGTTGAAGGCCTTCTTGCCCAGGGCGCAAAGGTCGGCGTAAAGAGCGATCCCGATGTCAATCCGGACATCTTGTCACTTCAGCAGATATTGACATATGGAGTAAAGGGTGTTGCGGCCTATGCGGATCACGCGATGATTCTGGGTAAATCGGATGAAAGGATTTACAGGTTCATTTACGAGGCGATGGCCGCCGGGTTGAATAAAAATCTCGGAGCAGACGAGCTTACAGGTCTTGTTTTAAGATGCGGAGAAGCAAACTTGTGGGCTATGGAGATTCTTGATTCCGCCAACACGGGAACGTACGGCCATCCTGTTCCTACAAAGGTTCCTCTTTATGCAAAGAAAGGGAAAGCCATTCTTGTTTCAGGGCATGATCTGAAAGACCTTGAAGAGATATTAAAACAGACCGAAGGCAAGGGGATAAACGTCTATACCCACGGGGAGATGCTTCCGACACACGGTTATCCCGGCCTTAAAAAGTATTCGCACTTTTTCGGCCATTATGGAACAGCGTGGCAGAATCAGGCTAAAGAATTTGCCGAATTTCCGGGCGCGATACTGATGACTACAAACTGCATTCAGAAACCGAAAGAATCATACAAAGACAACCTCTATACAACCGGCCTTGTCGGCTGGCCGGATGTAGCTCACATTTCGGACAAAAATTTTGCTCCGGTAATCAGCAAATCGCTTTCCATGCCGGGTTTTCAAAATGATACCGACGGTAAAACGGTTATGGTCGGTTTTGCCCGAAATGCTGTAATGGGAGTGGCGGGCCAGGTTATTGAGGCTGTTAAAAGCAAGGCTATAAGACACTTCTTCCTTGTTGCAGGATGCGACGGAGCTAAGCCGGGGCGTAATTACTACACCGAATTTGTTGAAAAGGTTCCGAAAGACTGCGTTGTCCTGACACTCGCCTGCGGCAAGTTCCGCTTCTTTGACAAGGATCTCGGGGATATCGGCGGAATACCCAGGCTTCTCGATGTAGGGCAATGTAATGACGCATATTCCGCGATACAGATCGCGGTGGCTCTTTCAAAGGCTTTCAACTGCGGGGTGAACGATCTTCCTCTTTCGATGATTCTCTCCTGGTATGAACAGAAGGCAGTTGCAATTTTACTGACTCTTCTTTATCTTGGAATAAAAGACATCAGGCTCGGGCCATCTCTTCCGGCCTTTATCACGCCGAACGTGCTGAATGCTCTGGTCGATAAGTTCAACATAATGCCGATCAAGACGCCTGATGAGGACTTAAAAGCAATTCTGGGATAATCAGCCGGTTAGGGTGGATAG
>CAZOEH010000415.1:0-3128 GCA_964578785.1 uncultured Desulfonema sp.
GTACCTTTTTGCTTTTTGATGATTGATTTTTTAGTTTATGCGGAGGCTCTATAGTAAACGATAAAAGAAAGTTGTCATTGCGAGGGCACCAGCCCGAAGCAATCGTTCGGCTGAGACCTCGGCGTGAGCTCGGTCGAACGCTCACGACGAAGTCTCTAAGGTTTTGATTGCTTTTTCATGGATGGCATCTGCATATCAGCTTATTTACGGCGTTTATTATCGTATATGCAGGAGTAAAAGTTTATGCCTTATTTATTAAGAGGAGCATTGATAGAATACGGGAGCGATTTCCTCGGACCGCTTCCAAACGTCGTGATTTTTCAGTTTAATCCTGAGACACTAACCAGGAATATTCAGATTCCCCCTCGCCCAACCGGGGCTGCAAGCCGGGAGACGAGTCAGGTGGGTGAGATTCCGGTTGAAAAGATTACTCTCACAGCCCATTTTAGCGCCGCAGACCAATTGAACACAAACCATCCGTTGGCAAGAGTATTTGGCGTTGGCCCACGACTCGCAGCGCTTGAGAAGATGGTTCATCCTGCCGGAAAAATCAGCGGACTAATAGGCGCTGCTCTTGACGCCATTGGCGACGTCCTCGGTGGCGGTGGAGACGAGAGTCCTACTCAGCCAATCCCCAGGGAAAAATATCCCCGGATTCTTTTCATCTGGGGCTTAACGAGGGTATTACCTGTCGTTATCGAGTCCATGAACATCACTGAGCAGCAATATGACAGCCTTCTCAATCCGATTCAGGCTGAGGTCTCTATCGGGCTATCGGTAAATACCCTCGATCCTTGTTCTGACGATGTGGTCGCCAGGGGCGCCCTTGAGTATTCAAATCTGGCTAAGGAGGCTCAGGCAATTCTCAATCTTGCCAATACCGTCGAGCAAATAGCCGAACTGATTCCATTCTAATGAGGGGAGGAAAGCGTGTTTTTAGAATCATCCAGATATTATAAACAGCAGGTGGTGGATGTGGTCATAAAAGACGGACGGACTACAAAGGCGGTTACACTCAGGAGACTGCCTGTCGTAAGCGGTAAACCTACTGTTGTGAAAGGGAACGGCCGTCTGGATATAATAGCGCAGCGTCAATACAAAAATTCAACCATGTTTTGGCATATTGCCGATGCCAACACCGAATTGGAAGCTAATGATCTTGTTAAAATAATAGGCCGTATCATTGCTGTGCCGGAGCAATAACGATGAATATCGAATACAGAATGTTTTTTAATAATAAACCCGCTACACGCGAACAGTTGGACAGGGTGGAAGAAATAACCGTGGAACAGGAGGTTGACATGGTCTGGGAAGCCCGTATCCAAATCCCTCTTTGCGTTGATGATAAAGGAAAATGGACAAAAGAAGACAAAGACTTTATGAAGTCCTTTTCGCGTATCCGCGTGGAAATCAAGATCGGGGAGGAGCCATTTATTGCGCTGATTGATGGGACTATCGTCGGATTTGACAGCCAGAGGAGTTCGGAGCCGGGGAAAAGCTCCATCACCTTAAAAGTTCAGGATGACAGTATGTACTTAAATCGGGAAGAAAGCGTCTTACGTTTTGAGAATTTAAAGGATGATGAGATCGCAAGTCAATTATTCCAGGATGTCGGGCAGATAGCATCCACCGACATTGAAGAAACCCCTTCGCCTCCGGGTAGTCTTCCACCAGTCGTGGTTCAGCGAGGTACAAAGATGCAACTACTGAGATTCCTGGCAAGACGTCAGGGGATGCACGCTTATGTTTTGCCGGGTGAGAGTTCAGGACAGAGCATAGGCTGTTTTAAGTCCTTTCCAACGCAAACAGATGGTTTGCCTCCACTCACTTTGCTCGGATCGGACAGAAATATGGAAACCTTTAATCCCGGAAATGACACCCAGAGACCGGCAAGGGTAAAGGCTTCAAGCCTTGGCATTACTGACAAGACGGTGACTACAAGAACCTCTCGTTTTGACGATCTCGAGCTTCTTGGAGACGAACAAGGATTCGAAAATGAATCAGACACAGCCGTTCAGCTTCTTCCCCCGCATCAGGGTGAGTCTGTAGACCTTGATCGGGCAGTAAATGCTGAGGCTCTAAATTCGAGTTACTCCTTCGATGCCACGGGAAGCGTGCTGAGTCATTGCTATAAGGGTGTACTTCAGCCTTATCGTGTGGTCACCGTTAAAGGAGCCGATGAGCGGTCGAGCGGAAACTATGTAATTACCAGGGTCACTCATACACTAACGCGCTCGGATTACTCCCAGTCTTTTTCCCTGAAGCGGAATGCCAGGTCGGCGGGATCGGTGGTTAGTGGTTCGAGCATTCCTCAGGGGAGTACTAATCTTCAGGTAAGTTTTAATTTTTCACTGAGTATATTCTGATGACGACCAATACAGATATTGAGAGACTCGTTGTAGAACTAACAGAGTTTAAGCGCTCCCGTTATTTTGGAAAGTACCGTGGCCTTGTGCGGGATGTTGACGACCCGGGAAATATGGGACGTATCGTTGCCCGGGTTCCCGAGGTCTATGGAGACGAAGACTCGCCCTGGGCATTGCCGGCCGTTCCCTTTGCAGGTAAAGATCATGGTCTGGTTGTGCTCCCGGAAGTAGGTGATGGAATCTGGATAGAGTTTGAGGCGGGGGACCCTTCCCGTCCTATTTGGACTGGCTGCTGGTGGGGCAGTGATGAAATGCCTGAGCCGGGTGGAGCAAGAACAAGGGTTTTGGCAACCTCTGGAGGACATAAGGTTATACTGGATGATGGTAAAAAGGAGTTGAGGCTCCTTCACTCCGGAGGCGCAGAAATCACGATGACTGATAATGACATTACGTTAAAGGTTGGCTCGAAACAGATTGTCCTTTCTGCCAGCGGGGTGAATATCAATAACGGGGCATTGGAGGTAAGGTAATAGTAATTCTATTTTAATATTACAGAGTTTCAATACAAGAGGGTGACATGGACAAACTTGTTTATCCGTGCCTAACTTAAGAGCAAGGAATTTTCATTTTATTTATGCGGATCACGTGGCGTATGTGATGCAAAAATCCCCCTTAGGAAAGGGGGATAGGGGGTTGTAGCATAGCGTAGAAAAAACACAACCCCCTTATATGTTATGGTGTCTATAATTCATTGAAATAATA
>CAZOEH010000416.1:0-3120 GCA_964578785.1 uncultured Desulfonema sp.
ATTTCCTCGGGAGAGAGAAGCGGTGAAACACCTGAAACAACACATCCGGCCTTTAATATTCCCAGCCAGGATATTACATATTCGGGAATATTCGGAAGATTGATCCCAACCACATCGCCTTTTTTCAGCCCGTTTTGGATGAGCATGTTGGCAAATTTGTTCGCATACTTATCGAGCTGGGCAAAGGTCACCTCAACACCAAAATAAGAGAATGCCGTCTTGTCAGGAAATTTTTCAAACGCGGGTTTTATAACATCCACATACGAGGTTTCCCATCTTTTCGGATCAACATCTTCAAGACCGGCATCATAGGATTTTCTCCAGAACTGTTCCTTTTTCATGATAAAATTTCCTCCTGCCATTAATTTGGGTTGATGTGTTGAAGAGCGAAATAAAATCTGATAGATTTATGGAAATTGAGGGTTCATACCACAAAATCATATATTATGCTAATGGAATATAATTAAAGTAGGGGGCGAGGATTCCAGGGTTCAAGTGACACAAAGCGAAGATCAGGGATTCAATGATGAATAACAGTGTCAATGACTCCGTGAGCTGATTTAAGAATCGAATCCTTGTTCCCTCATTATTAATCCCGAGAAGAATCGAAAAAATCATGTGCGGAAGATTCGCTCAATTCAGCCCGGTCTCTTTGCTGAAGGAGGCCTTTGATATCAGATCAGTAGAATGCGACGCTGTTCATTCGTATAATGTCGCCCCTGCACAGGATACTCCTGCAGTCGTATATTATAAAGAAAGGATTCTGATAAAATGTTTCTGGGGCATTTTACCGCATCTGTACAATGAAAGCACTAAGCCGCCTCTCTTGATTAATGCGCGTATTGAAACAATTGCTGAAAAACCAAGCTTCCGCGAAGCCTATAAATACAGGAGGTGCCTTATACCTGCCGACGGATTTTATGAATGGAAAAAATCCGGAGCAATAAAGCAGCCCTGGTTTTTTACAGCTCAATCGGGAGAACCCTTTGCTTTTGCAGGTATCTGGGAAAAAAGGAGAGAGAAAGAGGAATCAACCCGATGCGCTTTTGCTGTTATTACAACAGAAGCGACAGGCCCTGTAAATGAAATTTACAACAGAATGCCGGTAATTCTCGACAAAAAGGTATATGGGAACTGGCTTGATCCTGACGAAAATAACCCGAAAAAAATAAAAGAGATTATAAAGGATGGAATAAAATGCGGATTAAAAGGATATCCCGTTTCCCGCAGGGTCAATTCCGTTTCAAATAATGATCCTTCATGCATCGAGCCTGAAGCTACAACACGATAGAGACCTTTGAAGAACGCTCAATTTTGGCCAAGTACAAGGAAGGCGATAATTAACACTTCGGTTTCTGGTCTATAGTTCCTGGTTTATGGTTAAAAGAGAAAAACCAGAAACAACAAACCAGAGACCAGAAACTTAATATTTATTCTATAATCGCCAGTAGGTTATATTAATCCCTCTCGCATCCTCCGGTCTGAAAGCTCCCTTTATATCCATGATTATACGGGCATCATTCGAACAGAGCCCGGCAATATTTGAAAGGCCGAGTTCCCTGTACGACCTGTGAATTACCGCGATAATGACTGCATCTGAACCGGAAAGTTTATCAAGATTTTTTTCAAGATCAATCCCGTAATATTTCCTTGCATCGGCGGCATCCGCAATCGGATCATGGACACTGACCTCAACTCCGAAATCTTTTAGTTCATTAACAATGTCAATAACTTTTGTATTACGGAGATCCGGGACATCCTCCTTGAAGGTCAACCCGAGAACGGCAATTTTAGCTCCTCTGACCTGTTTCCCGGCCCTGATAAGAAGTTTTACCGCTTTTTCCGCAACATACTTTCCCATGCCGTCGTTTATCCTGCGCCCCGCCAGTATTATTTCAGGATGGTAGCCGAGAGCTTCCGCCTTGAATGTAAGGTAATAAGGATCAACACCTATGCAATGCCCTCCCACAAGCCCCGGTTTAAACGGAAGAAAATTCCATTTTGTGCCGGCTGCTTCTAGAACCTCGAGGGTATCTATACCCATTTTATTGAATATCATTGAAAGTTCATTCATAAGCGCTATGTTCAAATCTCTCTGCGTGTTTTCAATCACCTTCGCCGCTTCAGCAACCATGATTGAAGATGCCTTATGAATCCCCGCCTTTACAATCCTGCCATAGACAAGGGACAAAAGATCGGCGGTTTTACGGTCCGATCCCGAAACAACCTTGATAATTTTCTCTATAGTATGAATTTTGTCTCCGGGATTCATCCTCTCAGGAGAATATCCCATTTTAAAATCAACTCCATATTTAAAACCCGACCCCGCTTCAATAATCGGGGCACAGATCTCCTCCGTTACTCCGGGATATACGGTCGATTCAAATACCACAACCGAGCCCTTGGTCAAATATTTTCCGACTATTGCAGCAGCATTTTTTACTGGAGACAAGTCGGGGATTTTGTATTCATCAATCGGCGTTGGAACGGCGACTATTACCAGCCTGCACGGGGAGAGTTCTTTCGGATCGGATGTATAATTTATCTTCGTGCCTGAAAGCTCTTCCGGTGTCACTTCAAGCGTTCTGTCGCAGCAGTTCTTGAGTTCACTTATTCTTTCAGGCTTACAGTCATAACCTGTAACTGAAAAATGTCTTGAAAGATGCACCGCAAGAGGAAGCCCCACATATCCCAATCCTATAACGGCTATTTTATCTTTCCGTTTTAAAAGCGATTCAAATGTCACCATTTTTTATCCCGACTCCTTTTTTTATGACGGCATGGGAAAAAGCCATATGCGAACGGATTTGAGATTTTTGGGAAATAGATTTTTAAATTACATAAGCGTTAAAAATAATCCGCCTGAGGCGGATGATTTAGCGAAGTGATTTAAAAATCCCCAAAAAGCTCATTAAGAGAGCGTATTTTGACTTTTTACGAGCCAACTCGTTATAACTGTTGCCATAAATCAGATGATATGATTACTAACATGAAAACATTGAAAAAGCATTATCAAATTTTGGTTCTTTGCTGTTTTGTGCGGGTAAGCGGATGCTTATTTCAGGCCGCTCTTCCGGAGCGGCCTGACAAATCATCCTGTTAATCCTGTAAATCCTGTCA
>CAZOEH010000417.1:0-3111 GCA_964578785.1 uncultured Desulfonema sp.
AGATACCAGTTCTCAAAACGATAGAAATTATCAGAACAAATCATTTTGTCTGTCCGAAAGGGAAAAGCCTATAAGCTTTTCCCTTTCTTTTTTTTATTCCGCTGACTTCTGCTTCTCGTACTCCTCTCTTGCTTCCCGGAGAAGAAGTTCTTCGCAGTCGATATAACGCGGGGAGAAATGAAAGATGGTATATTGTTTTACCTTAGCCTTTGCAGCTATATAACCGGCCTGCATCGCGGTTAAATGAAACTTTTTTTCCGCAAACTCCCTGTCTCTGTCAAGAAAGCTTGCTTCAATGTAAAGATGATCCGAATTTTCCGCAAATTCTATTATT
This sequence comes from uncultured Desulfonema sp., assembly GCA_964578785.1. GTDB lineage: Bacteria > Desulfobacterota > Desulfobacteria > Desulfobacterales > RPRI01 > RPRI01. The sequence goes on from CAZOEH010000417.1 coordinate 335, forward strand.
TTATCCGGATCGGGTTTATCGAATGGAACATCCGCTATGTAGGTTATTTTCTGTCCCGGGGTGATCAATGCTATCCTTTCGGAAAGCTCTCCCAGGATAAATTTCCTGCCGGATGTTTCTGTTTTACCGGTACGGATTTCAAATTCAGAATCAGGATCCAGGCCGGTAAACAGTGCCTCCTTGAATTCTCTGAGCCAGGGTCCGATTTCAAGTCCCAGAGAGGCTACATTATCTTTTAATATATTGACGTGAAAGCGCTCTTTCATTGAAAAACCGAGACAGGGTATTCCATGGTCGAGAATTATCGCCGATACGGCGAGGGCGGGTTCTTCATGAAGTATCCCGTTGAAACTGTTTATCGAGATTTCAGGGTCAGGCGCAAACCTGTTTCTGCACCGGTATGTTTTTGTGACGAGGCGTTTCGGCTCGACCTGTGTGGCATGAATCGTCAGATTGTATTCGTAATTTTCCACAAGATTCCAGGAGTAACCGGCGAGCTTCCCCTCTATATTTTTTAAAAATCCTTCAGGGCCGTAAATATAAAGATCTTTGTCGCGTCCGAGAAAAAGACGGAGCAGCCTGTCAAAACCTGAAAAATGATCCATATGGGTGTGTGAGACAAAAGCATGGCTGATTTTAAGGATGTCTCTTGAGGGAAGTGAATAAATATCGCCGAGGTCAAAAAGAACAGCCCGTTTTTCGAACAGGAAGGATATAAATAGTCCCGGATCGCCGAATGGGCCGTTGATTGTCCTTGGATGGAAGAATGGACGCATTATGCCGGCAAAAATTTAATGACCTGTTTGTTAATGCAAGTATATATCTCTTCATCCGAGCCGAAAATTTCCACGATATCCTTATGTTTTATGAGCTGTTCGATGATAAAGGAGGTAACATAGAGGGATACTATATTGGGTTGGGCTACAAGATTTCGATAAGGCGCAACGGTAAAATCAATATCAAAATCCTCGGACCGGGTAAGTTTTTCCAGGCATGTACGGATCTGCTCTTCGGAGCTGTTCTTGCTGGTTGTTTCGATGAGATGGTTTTCAATCAGTTTTGTGGCAATTGCATTTGAAAGAGGTTCCAAACAATCTTTAATGCCATAAATCGCCTGTCTTCGAGCGTATTCTTTTGATGATTCGATTTTTGATAAAATACTTGATTCCCTAGTGCTTGGCCGGAATACCTTAGCCATCTGTTTCCAGCTTTCGTAAACTCAAATAAAATTATTGTAGAACAAATTAAATCAGGACGCAGATTTTCGCCGATATCCGCAGATAGACAGGCTGTTAGTCTGTAGGCTGTTAGCTAATAGTCTACAGCCTGAAAGTCTTCAATAAAAACTCCTGCGTTCATTCGCGTCCAAATTTTTTTTGTTTATAATAATTGGTGACTGACCTGATTGCAAGGAAAATTTATATATAAAATTTATATGTTTTCTATAACAAGCTGAATCGATTTGTTGCCGTTCCACCGGTTCCATCTCAGCCGGAATGCCATTTCCTCAAAATATATATTTTCTTCCGGATCCGGGCCGGCATTAAAATGTATGGCGTTACAGGTTCTTTCTTCCACGCCGAAAGACTGGCTTAAAAGCATGCGCCTGTGGTTTTCTCCCACGATTTCTGAAGATACAACGGTTACATTGCGGGCAAGAAAAACCGGCTCGGGATTTCCCGCACCGAAAGGTTTTAAGGTTTCAAGCTCGTCTATGAGCTTTGAATTGATATCATCAAATCCGAGTTCATTGTCGATAGAAATAAGGGGCAAATAGTCTTCCGGATGCGATGTATTTATAACCGTGTTTTCAAATTCGTTCATGAATAAACCGAGATTTTCCGTCTTGATGCTTAAACCGGCGGCCATTGAATGGCCGCCGAAGCCTGTCAGAGTCTTTGAGCAGGCTTTAAGCCCTTCGTAAAGATTAAAAGTAGGAATACTTCTTCCCGATCCTTTTGCGAAACCGTCTTTTTCCGCAAAAAGTATGACAGGGCGGTGAAACCTCTCAACCATCTTCGATGCGACTATGCCCAGAACGCCTTCATGCCAGCTTTCGCGGGATAGAACGATAGACCGGCGCTTAAGCGCATCGGGATTATTATCCATATATTCAAGAATATCATCCAAAATCTTCTTTTCGATTTTTTGCCTTTTCGAGTTCATGACGTTCATTTGCCGGGCAATTTGACCTGCAATGCCCGGATCATCCGTCAGGAGCAGTTCAACGGCTTCTTTTGCATGGCCGATCCTTCCCAATGCGTTAATGCGGGGAGCAAGCCTGAAGGCGATCTCTCCCGAATCTATGGGGTATTTGTTAGAGCCGCTTTCTTTTATGAGCGCGCTTATTCCGGTTCTGCTGCCGGAATTTATAAGGTCAATTCCGGTTTTAGTAAAAATTCTGTTTTCTCCCGTAAGAGGAACCATGTCCGCAACGGTGCCGAGAGCGATGAGGTCGCAAAGATTTTTAAGATTCGGTTCGGGACGGCTCTCCCAGAAACGCATGTCACGAAGAAATTTCCGGAGGCAGATAATGAGATAAAAGGCTACTCCGACTCCGGCAAGATCATAAAAACCGGAAGCGCAGTCGGATCGTTTCGGATTTATAACGGCAACCGCTTCGGGAAGCTCTTCCGGAACCATGTGATGGTCGGTTATCACCGTGTCTATTCCTGCTTCAAGAGCTGCCTTAACGGCCTCGTGGCTGCTTGAGCCGCAGTCAACGGTAATGATCAGGTTTATCCCGGCCGGTACGGCTATACCGGTTATATGGCTTT
>CAZOEH010000418.1:0-3101 GCA_964578785.1 uncultured Desulfonema sp.
GGCTCTTTATATACTTTCCGGCTTCGGAGATGATCTTTTCGCGGGAAGGCGGATTCTCCATGATTTCAACAAGTGCATCCGATACACCCCGCCAATCCTGGGCAACACGAAGAAGTCCTTCATTTACAATTTCAGAACCCACCCACGAAAAATTATCCCAAAAGGGACCGGTCACAGGAACAACTCCGCAGTTCAGGGCTTCAAGAAAATTCTGGCCTCCAAGAGGAGCCAGGCTGCCCCCCAGAAATGCCGCACGCGAGTATCTGTAAGCATGAACAAGTTCCCCGAAAATGTCCCAGAGGATGACGCTACCCTTTACGGCTTGTTCAGCCGTATTTGTCCTGAGAGCCCATTTGATGTTCATCCGGTTTAGATTTTTGCTCCAGTGTTTAATCCTATGCATATGCCTGGGGAAGAGGCCTATGACAGTTTCAGGTTTTCTTTTCAGGATATCGAGTATAATCTTTTCGATAAGAGGCTCTTCTTCTTCTCTTACCGAGCCTAAAACCATAAACGGAGCATCACCGGTTATGATTTTTTCAAGAGGATTTTCAGAGAATAAATCAGCATCGTCACACCCGAACCTGTCGAATTTTATGTTCGGCATTACTTCAACCATTTCACTTCCGAAAAGTTTTCCGAAGCAGTCGGCGTCTTCATCCGATATAGCGTAGATCTTCTCCGGTTTGACCGAATTCCAGAGAGATTTCCAGAGAAGGTACTTTTTCAGGCTCTTTCCGGTCATCCTTCCGTTAATTATTATCGTTCGGCAACCCTCTTTTTTCAGGGCAAGAAGATGTCCTGGCCACATCTCCGATTCCAGAAGGATCATAACCTTTGGATTGATGCTTCTTACGGCTTTTTCCATTATAGCGGGAGAGTCGAAAGGAAAGAAAGATGTGCCGGCTGTTATGTTTTTCCCGCTCGGCAGGGCGTTGACCACACTTGTAAGTATATCTAACCCCTGTCTGGTTCCTGAGGTAAGCAGGATACTCAAGGGCTTTTCAGATTCGAACCTGTTTACTATTTCTTCGGCAAGATAAGCCTCACCTGCCGATGCGGCCTGTATCCAGATATCAGCTTTTGAATGCATATCCTTTTTTAAAGTACGCTGATCATAGCCGTCCGCAAGCCTGCCGTTTAAACGCAGAAAAGGCATGACCATCTTCCAGATGAGCCCATACTTGAAAAAAGCGGTTTTTATCAAAAACTCCTGCGGCATATGCTTATTTCTTCTTCCCTCGCTTACCTTCTGTTACCTGCTTGATGGTTCTCTCAAAATCACCTCCTAGACGGTCTTTCTGTGAAATCCGCCTTCGGTTGAACTCTTCGTATTCAGCTTCCGCAATCTCTTCGGCCATTTCATGCGAAATTCTGCTTGCATGGGTGAGAATATTACGTTCATTTACTGTCAGAAAGACATCCAGTTTTTTAATCCAGTCGGCCATGTGCATGGGGATACGGCGCATGGCCTGACCCTCGGCGAAGATCAGGTATTGCTCCACAAGGTTGTTCAGTGCCAGCAGTTCCTGTTCGACGAGATAGTTTTTAGCGATGGTTATGTCCTGTTTGCGGACTTTTGCGCCGCGCCAACTGGTCAGTCCCATATTTGTTTTTTTACTGTTGGCCCGTTCATGGATGATTTCCGCCGCGGTCATGCCGGTAATAGCCCAGTGCATTTTGTTCTGGACAGTCTTGAAAAATTCGATGCTGATCTCCAGAGTGGGGTCGTAGTCGATGCTCGTGGCGTAAATATCGGTGATTTTCTGATAGAAGCGCCGCTCGGAGGTGCGGATGTCCTGAATACGGCGCATCAACTCGTCAAAATAGTCGAACGGCTGGTCGGGGTTTTTCAGTCGCTCGTCGTCCAGCACAAAACCTTTAATGATATATTCACGCAGGCGCTGGGTAGCCCAGATGCGGAAACGGGTGGCCACATGACTTTTCACCCGATAACCCACGGAAATAATCATGTCCAGGTTATAACAATCAACCATTCGATTGACATTTCGCTGCCCCTCTTTTTGAACTATTCGGAATTTCCGAATAGTTGCATCCGGGACAAGTTCTCTTTCATCAAATATGTTTTTTATGTGTTCATTGATGGTGGGAACAGTTACCTGGAATAAATCTGCCATCAGTTTTTGAGTCAACCAAATAGTCTCATTCTCGAAGCGCACGTCAATTTTGATTCGGCCGTCTTCTGCTTCGTAGACAACAAACTGGCCTTTGCCGGGGGTGTGGCCAGCGGTAATCATCTCTTTGCTCATTGCTGTACCACCTCCTCAAGGAGTTGTTCAACACGGGTTTTGGCTAAAGTTATAAGTCTTTGAGATTCTTCTTTTGAATCCTTAGATTTCAGAACTAATTCTCTGACTTGTAATGCCAGCTTGTTTAGACGCAGAACAGGCTTGATCATCTTCCAGCACAGATCATATATGAAGAAAGCGGATTTTTTAAAAAGTCCTGCAGCATATGCTTTCCGTCCTTTATGATTCCCTTTCCAATTTTTTCCTTTTATTCGATCTTCACACGCTCGGTCAGATTTAAATCATCGAGTATCTGCTTCAGATCGGATTAAAAAGCTCTCTCGAGCTGCCCGTCGATGGGCACTGATAAGTCAATCCCGACTTAATGCCTTTTCCGTTCCGCATTTTTCCCTATCGAATAGATGAAATCCTTTTTCCCTTCATTCAGGTTGCTCCTGAAATAAGCTTCTGACAATCTTACATCGAGTTTGTGTTTGGGAGATACAGTTAATCCGGATATACTGAGAAGCATCTCGGCCGATATCGCACGATCTGACATGCCAAGAAATGGCAATGTCCGAATCGCTGCAGAATCAAAGGTACACAACGTAAACTTTTCTTCCCGCAAAAGAATGGCAAGAGACTCGATTTCGCCGGTGTGTATGACCTCTCGCTTCAATGGAGGAAGTTGTTTTAGAACACCTTTAATTTCTTCGATAACAGCAATGGATTCGACTATGCGGCCGGTGTCTATGAATTGCTCACGGAAGTTTACCGGAATTTTTTCACCACTCCTGTTATAATAGTGTTTAACCTCACCGATGACGGATGAGGCAACATGCAGCTCATGCT
>CAZOEH010000419.1:0-3101 GCA_964578785.1 uncultured Desulfonema sp.
TTTTCGAGGAAGCATCCGCCGAGCTCGGAAGAAAGTGCGGTCTTTCCTACAAGGAATTTTATGATACGAATCTCAGGGCTCCAATCGTCCAGCTCCACATTGACTATTACCGGTCTCTCTTGCTTGACGAAAAATTCGCCGTTACTGCATCCCTGATATGGAACGACGGCGCAAGGCTCAACACCGAATACTCGGTAATAAAAAATGACGGGACGATTTCAGCCACCGGATACACAATACAGATGTTTACCGACGGCTCAACCGGTGAGGTTCTCATATCATCACCCGAGCTCCTCGAAAGATGCAGGATAAGATGGAAAGCCGGAGAGTTGCTATGATAAAAGCCGTTGCCGTGGCATGTGACATGGTTACACCTTACGGATGGGGAGTTGATTCCTGCTGGGAAGGACTAATGTCGGGCGTCACCGCCATCCGCAGGATAGATCGTTTCCCGACGGCAAACCTTCAGACTCAAAATGCCGCTACCGTACCGGGTCTGAAAATCAGCAGGAATGAGTCCATTATCATGCAGATGATTACCCCTCTTCTTGCAAAGATTGCGAACAGGATACCTCATGAAGCTTTTGTAATTCTGGCGACAACAACCGGAGAAATTGAAATCCTGCAAAGATTCATACTTGACAGAAAACCCGAAGCCGATAAAAGCCTGCCCAATCACCTGCTTGGAAAAATAATTTCACTTGCCGGAACCGCTGGCAGGGGAATGGTTGTTTCAGCGGCATGCGCCTCTTCAAGCGCCGCAGTTTCAAAAGCCGCTTCAATGATCCGCAATAAGGAGACCGATTGCGTGCTTGTGGCAGCCTGCGACTGCGTTTCAGAGTTCGTTACGGCGGGTTTTTCCTCCCTGATGGCTTTAGACAGTGATAAAGCAAAGCCTTTTGATAAAAACAGGCGGGGTCTGAGCCTTGGTGAGGCAGCCGGATTCATGCTTATTATGAGCGAAGAAAGGGCGGCCAGGGAAAAACGGCCGGTTATGGGAGAGATAGCAGGCTGGGGATTGACAAACGATGCCAACCATATTACCGGCCCTTCAAAAGACGGAAGCGGTCTTTCAAATGCGATTCATGGCGCGTTGATCTCCGCGGGTATTCCCGTAAGTGAAATCGGCTCTATTTCCGCTCACGGAACAGGAACCGTTTACAATGACGCAATGGAAATGAGAGCTATAAAGAAAGTTTTCGGAAACAGCCCGCTGCCTGTTTATTCGGTCAAGGGCGGAACGGGACACACGCTGGGCGCTGCCGGACTTCTTGAAATTATAATTGCATTCGAGTCGTTAAAGAGGCTGGCTGTTCCCCCCACCGTAAATCTAAGTAATCCGGACAGGGAAGCGGAAGGATGGGTTTCATCCGGATCTCAATCCTTTGAAAGTACCGCAACACTTTCAACAAACTCAGGTTTTGGAGGAGTCAACTCCGCACTTATCTTAAAAAAAGCGGAAACGATATTATGATTGCTGTAACCGGCATAGGCTGGCTTAACCGGAAAGAATATGGCTGTGTAATCGGGAAAATTGAAAAGCGCCATGAAGGGCTTGAATCTCTCTATTCCTACTTCAAGCGCAATGCGCTCTTTTCGTATCCCGTAAAAAACTTCAGCAGATTTGATACGATCTCAAAAACAACCTGTTTCTGCGTAGCACTTGCGCTAAAAGATGCCGGGATCACTTACTCCCCGGAACAAAAAATGGATGTGGGGATTTTCGGCGCCAATGATGCAGGATGTCTTGAATCGAATATCAATTACTTCAGAGATTACATTGACAGCGGCAGGGTGCTTGCGAGAGGTAATCTGTTTATCTACACTCTTCCGTCAATACCCCTGGCAGAAGCCGCTATTCATTTCGGATTAAGCGGGCCGCTTCTTCATGTATCTTTCAACGAAAATAGTCTCCCTTCCCTTTTATCCTTCGCCGGAAAGAGCATTCTTGAAGGAGAAGCTCCGGTGATCCTTGCCGTAAAAGCGGAGGAATCCGATGCAGTATGTTTTCTTCTCCAGCCGGAAGATGCGGTTTCTGCCGGAAAGAGATTAAGGTTTGAAGCTGTGAGTTCAGCGGCAGAAAAGTCAAATTTTTCCGAAATGATAACAGCCTTAACCGGTTTGGCATAATATGTTGGGAACCGTTATGAAATAACCGTTACTATCCGGGCCATTTCATTACGGCTCCTTATGCCGTTCTTATCATTTAAACAGTACGGTTATTTTTTTACAACGGCTTATCACATAACCGGAACAGGAAATAGCTTAAAAAAAGAGGCGTTTTGTGAAAATAAAACTGATTTATCCCAAATGGCCAAAATTAAAAAACCAGCCGGAATTTAATCTTCCTCCCCACGGCCCTGTAGTTTTTGCCGCCGCGGCAGGCGATGATACCGAAATCTCCTTCTGCGATGAAAATGTCCAGCCGCTTGATATGAATGAAGATGCTGATTTCATCGCTCTCTCCGTCATGCTCACATGCCAGATACCCCGCGCATGGGAGATAGCGGATTCATACAGAGCCCGCGGCAAAAAAGTGATATTCGGCGGAATTGCAACCATGCTTCATGCAGAAGAGACTGCCGGGCATGCTGATTCGGTGTTTATAGGCGAAGCGGAAGGTCGCATCGGCACGGTAATTAATGATTTTAAAAACGGGGATCTTAAAAAAATATACGACTATCACCTGGATTTTCCCGAAACCTCTCTTATAGGAACAGCGCGCAGAAACATCCTTAACCGCGATCTCTATAATTTCCGCGGAGTTCAGATGGTAGACCTTGTTCACGCTTCCCGCGGCTGCCGGTTTAACTGCTTTCCCTGCTGCACGCCATACCTTGGAGGAAGAAATTTCAGACCCCGCCCCATTGATGCCGTTCTCCGTGAAATAGAAAGCATAGATAACAATCGTTTATTTTTTGTGGATAATTCCCTTGCTCAAAATGACGAGTGGGAAAAGGCCTTATTTAAAGCGATAACTCCTTTGAAAAGAAAATGGATATCACATCCGATAAAAGACGATGATGAAATACTCGATCTTGCCGCCGAAGCCGGATGCTGGTACGTTTATCAGGCAATAGTCGACACTTCCGATCATATCA
>CAZOEH010000420.1:0-3097 GCA_964578785.1 uncultured Desulfonema sp.
GCTCGCCGCAGAAAATACCGACAGGCATAAACTCGGACGTGAAAAATTCATAGAGGCCGTATGGGAGTGGCGCACGCAATCAGGCAGCGCGATAATACATCAGCTCAAGCGTCTCGGCGCCTCCTGCGACTGGAGACTCGAACGGTTTACAATGGATGAGGGTCTTTCCCTGGCCGTACGAAAGGTCTTCGTTCAGCTTTATCATGAAGGACTTATCTACCGCGGAAATTACATAATCAACTGGTGTCACCGCTGTCATACGGCTCTTGCCGATCTTGAAGTCGAGCATGAGGAGATCGACAGCCATCTTTATCATATCCGGTACCCCTTCCCCGGCAGTTCGGACGGTATAGTTATCGCCACAACACGCCCGGAGACGATGCTCGGCGACACGGCGGTCGCGGTCAACCCGGATGATACGCGCTACCAGAATTTGAAAGCGGTTTCCGTAGTACTTCCCCTTTTAAACAGGGAAATACCTTTAATCAGGGATGCGTATGTAGATATGGCTTTCGGGACAGGCGCCCTTAAAGTAACGCCCGCCCATGATCCCAATGACTTTGAAATCGGAAAACGGCACAATCTTCCTGAAATAAAGGTTATAGATGATAATGGAATGATGACTTTTGATGCCGGAAAATTCAAAGGGCTCGACCGGTTTAAATGCAGGGAAGCCGTTGTCAAAGCCTTGAAAAAAGAAGGCCTTCTGGAAAAAGTTGAACCGATAAAACACAACGTCGGGCACTGTTACAGGTGCAAGACGGTTGTGGAGCCCAATTTATCCAGGCAGTGGTTTGTGAAGGTAAAACCCCTTGCCGAAAAAGCGATAGAAGCTGTTAAAAACGGAAAAACCAGGATTATTCCCGAAATCTGGGCCGGAACATATTTCGACTGGATGAATAATATAAAAGACTGGTGCATCTCAAGGCAGATCTGGTGGGGTCATCAGATCCCCGCCTGGACATGTGAAAAATGCGGTCATCTTATCGTATCCACGGAAGCCCCTGCCGCTTGTTCAGCATGCGGGAGCGACCGCCTCATACAGGAGACCGACGTTCTCGACACATGGTTCAGCTCGGCGCTCTGGCCCTTTTCCACAATGGGATGGCCTGCTGAGACCAGACTGCTCAAGACATTCTATCCGACGTCGGTTCTCGTTACCGGTTTTGACATTCTCTTCTTCTGGGTAGCCCGGATGATGATGATGGGCATTCATTTCATGAAAGAGATCCCTTTTAAAGATGTTTATGTTCATGCGCTTGTCCGTGATGAAGAGGGCAAGAAAATGAGTAAATCAAAAGGGAACGTCATCGATCCGTTAAACATAATAGATCAATACGGGACCGATTCCTTTCGCATGACGCTTGCCGCATTCGCAGCTCAGGGCAGGGATATAAAGATGTCGGAAAAGAGAGTGGAGGGATACCGCCATTTTGTCAACAAGCTCTGGAATGCGGCCCGTTTCGCCCTCATGCATTTAAAGCGGCAGGAAACGGAGATAAAATATGAGAATCTCTCTCTTCCCGATAAATGGATACTTTCAAGATTAAAATCGGTCAGCGAAAACGTTTCGGCCGCCCTCGACAATTACAGATTCAATGAAGCGGCCGGTGCTCTCTATAAATTTATATGGCACGAGCTTTGCGACTGGTATCTTGAAGCCATTAAACCGTCTCTTTACGGACACAAGGGAGAAGAGAAAAAAGCTGCCGCGCTGGGTACGCTGCGGAGGGTTTTTCATGATTCTCTTATCCTGCTTCATCCTTTCATTCCCTTCGTAACGGAAGAGATCTGGCACAAGCTTCCCGGAACGGAGGGATCCATCATGAAAGCGGTATTCCCTTCGGATGAAAAGAATTTTAAAGCTCTCTCCCGCGACCCTGAAGCGGAACCCATGATGGAGCTCGTAATCGAGGTCATAACAGGAATAAGAAATATAAGAGGCGAAATGAACATCACGCCTTCGGCAGCCCTTGATGTAATCCTCCACTCGGATGACGGGGCGGTGAGAAGCGTCATATCACAGAACGAGGAGATTATTATTGATCTTGCGGGCCTCAAATCCTTTTCAATCAAAAAAACCGGGAAGCGGCCGAAAAAGGCGGCCATGGGTGTTACAGAAAGGGCGACAATATACATTTCCCTTGAAGGAATAATTGATTTTTCAAAAGAGACGGACCGCCTTGAAAAAGAGCTCTGGAAACTGAAAGATGAGATAGCCGCTTCGAACAAGAAACTGAGCAACGAAGATTTCCTGAGAAAGGCCCCGGAGGATATTGTGGAAAAGGTGAAGGAAAAGTACAGGATGTTTGTAGAAAAACAGCAGAAACTCATGTCGAATCTTGATAGAATAAAGAGTATTGAAGCGGAATAAAATGCATTCCATAAAACATTTAATTCAGATCGCTCTCGAAGAAGATATCGGCCCCGGTGATATCACAACCGATAATGCGGTCGACCCTGAAATACAGGGCAAAGGCATTATTCTGGCAAAAGAGCCTCTGACTCTCGCAGGCCTTGAAACCGCAGGTGATGTTTTTGCCTTTATAGATCCCCTGGTTGTCTGCAGGTTTATCTTCAGCGACGGGGATGATGTTAAGGCCGGGGATATAGTCATGGAGGTGGAGGGAAGGCTGCGCACTCTCCTGAAAGGTGAGCGGACGGCATTAAACTTTCTCCAGCGGCTCTCCGGAATCGCCACAAACGCCCGTTCTTATGTAAAGCATCTAGACGACAGGAATATACGTCTGGTCGACACCCGCAAAACAACTCCTGGATGGAGGGTTCTTGAAAAATACGCGGTAAGGATCGGAGGCGCTTATAATCACAGGATGGGATTATATGACGGCGTCCTTATAAAGGATAATCATATAATCGCATGCGGCGGAATCACAAAAGCAATCGAACGGGTCCGGGATAAAGTCTCTCACCTTGTAAAAATCGAAGTCGAAGTTTCGGACATCCCTTCCGTAAAAGAAGCTCTTGCAGCAAAAGCCGATGTCATTATGCTCGACAACATGGATATAGGCCGGATAAAGGAGGCGGTCGCGGTTATCGGCAAAAAAGCGATCATAGAGGTCTCAGGCGGAATCACGAA
>CAZOEH010000421.1:0-2802 GCA_964578785.1 uncultured Desulfonema sp.
GGCCTCGGTGGAGACGAGGCCCCGGTGGCAGGTGGTGTCGACCACCAGGACGGGCAAACCGATGGAAGCCTTGTCGATCTCGTGAATGCGCGGGAGGGACGAGCTCTTCCACCGCGCATTGTCCAGACCGGAAAAAAAGACCCATCGTTTGTCCGAACCGCTTGATCTGCATGCAGCCTCGATGGCCTCAAGGGCATCATGCCTGGATGTCCAGGCGCTTGCATCGCCTCCCAGAGGCAGCATAGCCGCAATGAAAAAATGGCTGTGGGCATCGATAAGGCCGGGTATGATATGCATCCCTCCTAAGTCCATCGACGATTCCCCCTGGGCTATTTCCTGATGGAAAATCTTTTGCACCTTTCCATCCCTGATGCACATTCCTCCTTGCATCTGCTTCAGTTCACTCCCGGCCCAAACAATTGCATTGTTCAACACAACATCTTTCTGCTGGCCCATAGATCTCCCCATTTAAATATCATTTTGAATCATGGTCTTTTGTATCGTCAACCCTGTCGGCTTATTTATAATATAATTTGTCTTCAAGTTTCATAAAACCACGGATCGCATTTCCGAGGCCGTAGGAAATAGTATCTGATGGCCAGGGAAACATCTTCCTGCCCACAAAAAACATGTTTGTTCGGTGCGTTTGTTGACCCGTGATGAGTTCGGCAATGGTTTTGCCGTTTAAAGTTGTCAGTGAAACGCCGTGACCCATGCAGCCTAACGAGAATATGGCCGTTTTGTCTTTGCCGAGGTATCCGATGACCGGCGCCATATCCAATGTAATGGAAACAGGTCCGCCCCAGCGATGGGTAAACTGAATCCCCTTTAATTGGGGGAAAACCTCGGGAACATGTGTTTCCAGAAGCCCAAATATCTTGTCATTTAAATCCTTGTTTAAGTCTCCGCCATATCCGAAACTGACATCACCGCCCCCCATCACGATCCGGTTGTCTTTTGTCAGACGATAATAGTGGATCAGGTCCCGTGCATCTTCGATACCGGTCCGGTTTTTCCACCCAATGGATTCGTATTGTTTTTGTGTTAAGGGTTCGGAAATCACGATGTGAGTGAATGCGGGGATTTGAAGGTTTTTAAGCTTAGGGAAAAGAATCGAATAGGCGTTGGTGGCAAATACAAGGTATTCGGATTCAATTATACCTTTTTCAGTGTGGACGATAAATCCGGATGTTGCCTTTTTCCCAAATTTTTTGACCGGTGATTGTTCGTAAATGACAACGCCGTTTTTTTCAGCCAGGTCTTTCATTCCTCGCGCCAGCCGGGCCGGATTTACGATGCCGCACCGGGGCTCAAACCAACCCTCTTTGTAAAAATTTGTTTCAAATTCGGCAGATAGCCTGTCCCTGCTCCATCGTTCCACTCCGCCAAGCCCCCATTTCTCCATAATTTTAAAATCATGATTGATGCGTTTCACCTGGGCAGGACTGGTGCCCACCAGAAGGTAGCCACTGCGTTCATAATCGCAATCGATGTTGTTTTGCGTGATGACGTCATGGAGGTAATCCACTGCTTCCTCCATATATTGATGGGCGGATTTTGCTTTTTCATCGTTGAACCGGAACTTGGTGATTCCCTTGGTCAGGCCGAAAAGGGTCATGGAAAAACCGCCGTTGCGGCCGGATGCGCCATAACCGCAGACATCGGATTCAATAATGCGGACATCGATGCCGGTATTGATTTGTTTCAAATGATAGCCCACGGACAGGCCTGTGTATCCGCCGCCGATAACAACAACATCTGCTTTCTGGGTGCCTTCGAGACTGGGATTGGGCGTTATGGTGTGGGGCAAGGATTCCAGCCACCAGCTTTTGGATCGGTAGTCATTCATTTCCTATCTCCTTTTGAAAAAATTAACGCTTGACAGAAGGTGCTTTTCTGACATAATATTTAGTTGGTCAACTAACCAAATATTATGTCAGAAAAATAATGTCAATGTTTTATTTAAAAGGATCATTTCATGCCTAAAAAAAACGGATCGGATAAAAGAATCCAAATTCTTGAAGCCTTAAACCGTTGCCTGCAAAACAAGCCATTCGACAAGACTTCCATCAAGGACATTGCACGAGCTGCAGACGTCAATCACGGTTTGCTTCATTATTATTTCAAAAGCAAGGAAGACATATTGATCCAGTATATTGACTATGTGATCGATCATTACAGGAGCATGGTCAAAGAAAGGTTCAACGATAAAGAGTTGGAAGGCATTGATAAAAAAAAGCTTATCCAGGAATTTTTCATGTTCACCCATGATAGAATTACTCTGGATCGATCTCTTTCAAAGGTTTTTATTGAAATCTGGGAAATCGCTGTTTATCATCCGGCAGTGAAGGCTAAACTTCAGGGCGCTTATCAGGAATGGATGGATGTGCTGTCGAATATGTTGAAGCCTCTAAACAATGACATTGACTTATCCCGTCGCACCAGTTTTGCAACGGTTGCTTTTCTCGAAGGAATGGCGCTTTTTTCGATTATACTTGATCCGGATTCAAAAGAATTTAAGACGATATTATCGGATTTTCAGTCTAAAATTATTGACATGCTTTAGTCTCATCTTGGTATACTGCGGGAACGAATGGGGGACGTTCATCAAAATATAAGTTGGCATGACAACTATATGAAATATTGTAATATTCTCTAATAAAGAAACTAGAATTTGGGCGAGAGTTGACGCCCATGAAATTATGCGTATCAACTCTTTTCAGGGTTAAGCTCCAATTCCTCCACAAGATTCCGCCCACGCCGTTCTGATCTGCTAACTGAGAATTGGCTCATTCCCAACTT
>CAZOEH010000421.1:2812-3093 GCA_964578785.1 uncultured Desulfonema sp.
CAGTGGCCGACATCCCCAGCGGCCAAGCATAATATAGAAAAAATTGACCTGATCATTGTACACCTGAATAAAATAAGGCGCGCGTTGCTTCAATCAAACAGTACACGTAAAGTTATGAAACTGTTAGCGGTCGGTCAAAACCAGCCATTTAGGGTCGAATTAAAACCAGCCATTTAAGGGATATTGCAGATGTTGTATTGCCTCCTGAAAAAGGAGGTATGCATTCATGGCAAACATACTGAAAATGGCTAAAATCCACGCAATCATAGGCTTACTTGAGA
>CAZOEH010000422.1:0-3084 GCA_964578785.1 uncultured Desulfonema sp.
AAATTCCGGTGATGCTCCGTCCCGCCACAAGAGTATGCCATTCGCGCCAGGATATCCAGGCTAAGCCTTTCGGCTCATTTGAGAGAAAGGCCGATTTCAAAAAAGATCCGGCAAGATGGGCCGCGACACCAAAATTCCGTTTCAAGCTTCACACGGAGCTGGAAAAGAAGCTTGATAAAATTGCGGCCTTCAAAAAGACCGCACCTGTAAAACTTAACAAAAAGGCTCTTTCCCGAAAAGCGGTTATCGTATCGGGAGTAGCAGCCGCGCACGCAAGGGAAATAATGAAGGAGCTTTGCCTGTGGGATAAAATTCCTTTGTACCAGGTAATCCAGCCGTATCCTCTCCATAAAGATTTCATATCTTCTGTTTGCAAAGAATATGAAGAAATTTTGATTATAGAAGAGACTATGCCTGTAATCGAGATGCAGATTGCGGACAGGGCCAGGGTAAGGGGTAAACTTAACGGCTTTGTTTCCGGTGTGGGAGAAATTCTGCCTGAAGCTATAGAAGAGATGTTATGTGACTTTGCGGGTTTGAAGTCGGATAAGATAACCGTTGTACCTCAGCCCGGAAGACGCCCGACTCTTTGCGCGGGATGTCCGCACAGGGCGAGTTTTTTTGCGATAAAGAAGGCTGCGCCTAAAGGAATATATACCAGCGATATAGGATGTTATACATTAGGCCTTAACCTCGGCGCGGTCGATACCGTTTTGTGCATGGGCGCTGCAATCAGCCAGGCCGAAGGTTTCTACCATGCATATAAGAATGAAAGTAAAAGGCCTGACATAGTAGCCACGATAGGCGACTCGACTTTTTTCCATGCGGGTATTCCGGCGCTGATAGATGCCGTGGTGCAGAACGTTCATTTTACGCTGGTGATACTGGACAACAGGACCACCGCCATGACCGGAAACCAGCCAACGCCTGCATCAGGGTTCGGCTCTTCGGGGGAAACGCTTGAAACCGTGGATATCGAAGCGCTTGTGAGAGGCTGCGGTGTTAAGTTCTGTAAAACCGGCGACCCCTATAAAATCAAAGAATTTATTCCTCTTGTCAAAGAGGCGGTTTTGTACGCAAGGGAGAAAGGGCCTGCCGTTGTTATCGCAAGGCACCCGTGCCTCATTGGCGCCAGGATGAAGGATGAGAAGGCGAAAAAACTCTTTGTCAAAATTACTGATGCCTGTGAAGGCTGCGAATATTGTATCAGGCATTTTGAATGTCCGGCTATTATTTTTGACAATGATAAAAAGCGGGCGGATATAGATCCCCTTCTTTGCAGCGGATGCGGAGTCTGCATGCATGTGTGCCCTAAAAAAGCTATAGTGATAAAATAAGGATTCAAGGGTTCCCGCCATAAATAAGGCGGGCCTTCGGCAGAGTATAAGGATTCTATCGAAGAATATGAAATAAGAGGTTATTTGTGGGAAAGCATATCAATCAGCAAATTGTTATAAGTGGTGTAGGTGGCCAGGGCGTCCTTTTCATCACAAGGCTTCTTGCAGAAGCGGCCATAATGAAAGGCTATCCGGTTTTTACTTCGGAAACGCATGGAATGGCGCAACGCGGCGGAACGGTCCTTTCCCATCTTAAAGTCGGAGATTTTGCCAGCCCGCTGATAAGGCCGTTTCATGCGGACGGGCTTATTGCTCTGAAGGCTGAAAATGTACTCCAACACGGATCATTTTTGAAAAAAAACGGCTGGGTATTTGTAAACAGCGGCAAAAAGCCTGATACTGGATTTAATACCCATGCCGTGGACGCAGACGCTCTATCCCTGAAAACAGGAAATCCCAAATCGGTCAACCTTCTTCTCCTCGGGTTTGCCCTTAAAGAAAGACCGGCCGGGCAGGGAGAGGGTAAAGGCCTCTTCTGCACCTTTGAAGAAATAAAAAACGTTATTGCCGCACAGCTTAAAGGGAAGAAAGATATG
The DNA here is from genome assembly GCA_964578785.1 of uncultured Desulfonema sp. Lineage (GTDB taxonomy): Bacteria > Desulfobacterota > Desulfobacteria > Desulfobacterales > RPRI01 > RPRI01. The sequence continues at coordinate 1,934 of CAZOEH010000422.1, forward strand.
ATAGACGCTTCAGTGAGAGCGCTTGAAGCGGGTTACACGGTTTCCGAAAAATAATCAGCAACGAGTTTATTCCATGAGCTTTATTCCGTATGATCTGACGGATGATAAATTAAAAAAAATACAGACAGACGGACTTAAATGGACCGTTTCACGCGCTTATGCCGGTTCTCTTTTTTACAGAAGTAAACTTGATGCTGCCGGCATAAAGCCGGAGAATGTCCGGTCTCTTGAGGATCTTGAGCAGCTTCCATTTACCGACAAGGAAGATCTGCAAAGCGGATATCCTTTTCCGCTCCGCTCGGTTGATTTTAAAGATATAGTTCGCGTCCATGCTTCTTCAGGCACAACCGGGAAGCGTAAAGTGCTCTGCTACACACAGAAAGACATAGATGTCTGGGCGGATATGTTCGCGAGATGCTATGAGATTGCGGGACTGACGCGCGAGGATCGCGTCCAGATCGCGGTCGGTTACGGTCTCTGGACCGCCGGAGCCGGATTCCAGGCCGGTTCCGAACGCTTCGGCGCCATTACAATTCCCCTTGGCCCGGCAAATGCGGATATGCATTGTGAAATGATGGTTGACATGGGCACAACGGTTTTCTGCGCTACGGCATCCATGGCCCTTCTGATGGCCGAAGAGATTCATAAAAGAGATCTCTTATCCAAGATAAAGGTCAGGAAGATCATCCTCGGAGCCGAAAGGCACAGCGATGCAATGAGGATGCGTATCCGTGAACTCATGGGAGTAGAGCACATTTTTGATATTTACGGATTGACCGAGGTATACGGGCCCGGGACCGGACTTGACTGCATCCATCACAGAGGCATCCATTACTGGGCAGACCGTTTTATTTTCGAGATAATTGATCCTGTGACCTTAAAGCCTGTTCCACCCGGAAAAGAAGGCGAGCTTGTTGTAACAACCCTGTGTAAGGAGGCAAGTCCGCTTATACGCTACCGGACCCATGACGTAACCCGCATATTTGACGGTCCTTGCGAATGCGGAGTTCCTTTCCCGAGGCACGACAGGATTCTGGGCCGCACCGATGACATGTTTACCTACAGGGCCGTCAATATTTATCCGAGCCAGATAGATCATATCTTAAGCCGTATAGACGGGATCGGCAGCGAATTCCAGATTCATTTAAAAC
>CAZOEH010000423.1:0-3080 GCA_964578785.1 uncultured Desulfonema sp.
CCGTGCTCCCGGAAGAAACCGGCCGGATTATGCTCGGCTTGAGCCGCCAGGGCAGGAAAATCCATTGAAACATAATTGATGTCAGGAAATAGATGCCGGACCAACGCAGTTTTTCCAACCTGCCGTGCCCCGGTAATGGCTACTGCCGGAAACTGGGCAAAAAGCGCCTTCAAAGTCTCTTCGTATTTTCTTGTAATCCACATGCGGATATTCTGCAATAAGATTGCAAATATGTCAAGAAATAATCCAGAGTCAGTATTTAAGGCAAATTAGATTGATAATTTGGCAGGTTATCTCCGGTTGCCTCTAATATGTTTATTTGTACTCGGCTGAACTTCGATGAACTGAATATTTTTTTATTCTTGGGATGCATCACCAGTCCGAATAAAGTAAACATACATAATTTATCTTTTCCCGTATGACATTTCGGTCAAAGGTTCACGAGGTAAGAGCGATCCTGTGCACTGCATGGTAAACGGCCATTTTGATTTAACCGTTTGAGGGTAATCTCTGAACAGCTTGTTCGAGCTTTTCTGGTTGTGGGTTTCCGAAGTCAAGCCAATCAAATTCATAAACTTCCATTTGCGCCTTGGCAAATTCAGATGCCTTCGCTCCCGTAAATCCGGAACCAGGAAGCCCTGTATCTTGTTGAACGACAAGGATAGTTAATGGTGGCAACTTTTCTAAAATACATAATGACTGAATTGGTTCCAAAAGCTGTCCAAGACCCGCCGTAGGAACGCCGATTAATTTTGACAGATGCCCATAAGTCATCGACTGCCTATTCTTCGCCGCCCAAGCAAGAATTCCCCAAATTTGGCAAGCCCGTTCTGACTTTATCACGATTACTCCTCCTTAGCGTTAACGCCTGGGGCACAGGGAGGCGGGCGCTCTTTCAGCCAATCCGGCACACCCAGTGGTTGGCTTCAAATGGTGAATTTTATGGTTTTAAACGCGGCCCCAAGTGCTGTATTCAAAGCACTGTTCAGCACATCAATGGCTGCGTTAATGGCATTTTGTGTTGCTATCAATCCTAATCCCTCAATTGTCAACAGTACAGATTTCATACTCAATTCATACTGATCAACAAGATATTGAGCTTCTTGATCAGTCACTTTTCCTTCTTCAACCATATTTTGGGGACATGCTCAATATTGGTGATATACTGCTGGAACTCATGAGCTGCATATGAGGAAGCTTTTTGACCACCATTTGAAAGATAAGGCAATGCTGCTTGAAGCATATCATTGACTACCTGTCCAATGTTCAGATTGAATTCCATTTTATTCTCCTTTCTTTTTCTCACCAGGGTCTTTCTTGGCAACCTCTAATGTAAGTATCGTGCGGAATATTTGATCAAATGAAGACTCAAGAGGCGCAATTGTGTATGGTGTTAATCCAATTGTCTTATGTTGTTCTTCCAGGAGTTTGTATTTCGCCATTAGCAAAGTGAGCTGACCCTCGGTCTGCTTGTTTTGAGCAATGGCTCCGGCCCTGATTAGTAAACTTTTGGTGGATACTTTAGAATCATCGTAGAATTTGAAATAATTTTTGTAGTCGATTTTATCGCTACCTCCCTTCCTTTCAATCCCCACGAAAAACTCAGTCGTATTCTTTTGCAACTCCGTAACGCCCTTGTCTATACGCTCATCATAGGGAGCTGTTAGCTGAATATGGGCGCAAGCAGCAATGGTCAATAAAAACGAGGTTAGTAAGAGCAAAACACCATATTTTTTTAAATATCTGGGTTTCATAACGATACCTCCTTTTATGTGTTGGCTTAATGTAAGACAACGCCACCGTTCACCGGGCCGCGGCGAACTAATCTCAATTGTCAAACCGCCCGGCTCCGCGACTCCATGTGCAACAGTTTGTTATGCCCTGAATCTACTCCAATGACATCAACAGCGCGTGTCCCCGTTCACGTAGCGTCTTTGCAGCGGGTTGCAACAGTTTCAAGGCTTCCTTTGCACGCGCTGGATTAACTTTGTCCTGTTCTCCGGTAATGTTGATCTTTTCAAATTCATCATTTAATGAGTGTATAGCTTTGTCGAACTCACGGACAGCTTCCATGAATTCATCGAACTTTGCGGATTTCTGTTTGCCCCAGTACTTTTGAATCCAAGCAGCGTAAACAAATTCCTTCTTTCGCAGCGTAGTAATCGACATGTTGTATTCAGTGACTAACTCAGTAAGAGTTTTCTTCGTGGTCCAGTTATTCTCGATGAACTCGGTGTTTAATTCCGAAGAGAAAATGTATTGACTGATTTCGGTTGCGAGTTCTTCGTATTGATTTATGCGAAGGTCCGCACGATTTAACGCGAATTTTATCGATTCAGTGATGCGGCCGGAAAAGAGACCCAAGATTCCGATCAGGAATGCCGCAAGCCATGTTGCGGTCTGTGTTTTGAGCGATGTGCCTATTCCCTGCTGCCAAGTTGTGTTAGCGATGCCATCTGTTGCCATTTCGGAAGCGCCCCTTATTGAGCAATGTTTAGATTGATCCGCATAATATGCGGAATTTCAGTTTTCGGTCCATATAAGACGCCATTGGTGTGTCAATTATTTTTGCGATGTATTTAATAAATACAGATTGATGCGATTTATTAAATAATTTATCAAAGCGTATTATGCGGATTAGAATAATAAATCCTGCAATGACCTCAAAGTCCATCTAAAGGGCTGCGAACGCCAGTCGGTCCGCAATCAAGGTCATGTGTATAGATCACAATCTTTTTGACGTCATTACGGCCAAGTAATTATTCTTCAACCGTTAGAATCATAACCGAGTTATAGCAAGTGAGTAGTAAAGAGATGCCGGATCTGATGAAGTTTGATAGTGTTGTTCTGATGTTGGCCATTTCTACGCCTCTGCAATTTGAATTACATCCATGTAAATCGTTAAACAGGACGCTAAAATAACTTGATGGGACTGTCGCGATGCGAGCAAAAAAATCACATTACCCTTGGTTTGTCAATGAATTCTTTAGGGTTACCCAAAAATCTGTGTTAGAAATGTTCATAATCCGTCAATGATTGCCATCTGCAGGGCCAGTTGCCCGACTCATTCGCTCCGCTCT
>CAZOEH010000424.1:0-526 GCA_964578785.1 uncultured Desulfonema sp.
TTATGGCATTAGAGATAGCCATAGCTTCGCTTGAAGGTGCTAATATTTATCGATCTGATGGAACGTTTAAGTTATCTAATCCGATAAAACTATCAGGACATTCATATGTCGATATCGTTGATGCCGTTACAGGCGTTACTCCGTCAAGTGGTATGAAGCTTGTCGCTGTATTATTAGAACAGATGGCTTACAGACATAATCCTGAGTGCGAATACCAATAAAAACGCAAAGCAACTAAAGATCCACACTATAACTGAAGATGTTTATCTTTTAACTCTATAATGTCCTCAATCTCCCAAAGCTGATCTGTGATCTTTGCTTCCATAGCAGGTGTCACTCTTAATGTATGATGTATCCGACGGAAATCGTAATACTTAACCTGAAGGATATATTACCGGGCAAGCTGCAAGACAAGAAACTAACCCTTTACATAGACAGGGAAATACCGTGCATCAAGCCCGCACTTATTTCAGATTCCAGTTGCCGTAACAGGCATCATGCACAGCACGAGGCATGTATCTATACT
>CAZOEH010000424.1:536-3077 GCA_964578785.1 uncultured Desulfonema sp.
CTCCGGCTTACCATTCCCTGCTCACGCTGTTTGCAAAAAGGCAACCATCCCGCCAGGCAATAGTAAGCCTTCGCTCTTAAAGGAACACTAAGGCAATGCAGTGCATAATGGCAGCTCTTAAATGGATTCTATTGACACAGCCGACATCATGCACCGCACTTTTTTTCCAGACCCGTTCCGTCCGTTCATTGCATATCATGCCGCCTGATAAGGCAAGGCAACGTCACGCCACGCAATCAACGGCCTCCACTTCTTTACAGCACTAAGGTAAAGCTGTGTGTGCGCCAGCGCTCCCCCGCCGGTCCTTCCCCCCTCTGGACACCCCCCTTCCTGCTCCCCCTCCATTAAGGAACTCCCAAAGTGGGGAAGGACCTCAAGGGGGAGGGTGCCGCTTGTGTCCGGCCCTCCACAGCCTCGCCTCGTTCCTGCAACTGTTCGCAGAATCATAATTTCAGTTTGTCAGTATTTCCCATATTTAATCTGTTGCCAAACTGAAAATCTGCTCACAGGCAGGAAACGGGCTCGGTCGCACACACAGCCTTTTTTAAAGGCATCATATAACAGCACACTATTGTATCCGCATCAAAGTTGCTCTGATAAGACCGAGCAACATTGACGCTGGTTTGATTCCGCATCTTCAGGCCAGCATAAAGCCGCAGCCCTTACGATGCTCAATAACAGCAGAGAGTTAAGGCGCATTAAGGTCAGTGCACGAGTCGGACTATAAACAGCATAGCCGACTCATGCAAAGCTGGTTTGATTCCGCATCTTCAGGCCAGCATAAAGCCGCTGACCTTGCGATGCTCAATAACGGCGAGTTTTTTCGGTAACGGGGTGTTCATTACGATAGCGATACAGCCTGCAATCTTCACGTTAGCCCCGCTTATAAAGGCATCATAGCCCCCGCCGCCCGTCCCATCCGCCCCCAAGGGCTCCCTGTTCGTCATATTCGCGCTGCACATGCTCCGCTGTTCTTTTGGTAGCTCTTCCCGCCTGCTCCTGGCCGTCACAGGCTCCTTCCCCCCTCCTTCGCTTTGCTCACAGGCAAGGCTCACGCCAGCATAAAGCCGCTGTCATTCCCCTTGCATCTTCGCTCGCCCCTCCCCCACCGCTGCGCGCTGGTGTCCACCCCCCAAGGGGTGCCCCAACCCCTCCCCTAAAAATATGCTCTGGGTCTTCTGTCATTTTATCCAATAAAAATAAGAAGCAGGGAAAGCATGAATTCTGCTATATTATCCGAAAGTCATAGAATGAAGAGGGAATTAGATGCAAAACTTGCTTAAAGACCTAACAGAATTACTCTCCAAAGACGACCGTCTTGTCTCCGAAGGAAAACTTTTGAAAAATAAGGTCATCGAACTTGCCCTAAAAATGGACGCCGATTTGATAAAGCATCTTCTAAAAAGCGTTTCTATAAAAAAACACTTCTTCACGGAAATTGACGGCATCCTCGTTTTTGACAAGATTAAATTTCAGAAGTTTGTCTCAAACAAAGAATTCCTGCCGGACTGTTACACCGCTTTCAAAAACAAGATCGGTCTTGTCAATGAAGCCGGTGATTATCTTTCCGAAAGCAAAGAAGTAGTTCTCGCATGGCCGTATAAGGATTGTGTCCTTGAGGGCGGACAGACGAAAGAAGACCAGAAACGAGACGAGATATTCTGGAACGAAACACTTGCGCCAGATGAGATAGACAGGCTTCTTGCTCCAAAGGTTTTGACGAACTTTAAGAAATACGACAAAGACAGCGAACATGAACTTAAAGGAAAAGAGGAAATTGATTTCTCAAAAGAAAATCTGATTATTAAAGGGAATAACCTGCTCGCTCTTCATTCTCTTTACAAACCTTTTGCTGGGAAAGTAAAGATGATTTACATCGATCCGCCCTACAATACGGGCAATGATAGCTTTAGGTATAATGACAGCTTTAATCGTTCCACATGGCTATCTTTTATGAAAAGCAGGTTACAAATTGCAAAAGACTTGTTGATTCATGAGGGCTCTATTTTTGTTCATCTGGATTACAATGCAGTCCATTATTGCAAAGTATTGATGGACGATATCTTTGGCCGAGATAACTTTATCAATGAAATCATTTGGAGAAGAAAACAGGCCACATCTTATGGTAGTAATAAATTTGGTATAACAAACGATACTATTTTATTTTACGGTAAATCAGACGCCTATATATTTTATCCAATATATTCTTTAGATGACGACCATACGCAAGATTACATAAAAGAACGATTTGTGCATGATGACGGGGATGGTCGCAAATACATGAAGTCTCCTTTAGTTAATTCAATGTACAGACCAAAATTAAAATATAAGTTCAAGGGGATTAATCCGCCGCCAAATGGTTGGCTTTACTCCGAAAAAAAGATGGAAGAGTTCTATCAAAATGGAGAACTAATTATTCCTGACGATATTGATGCCAGAATTTATAGAAGAATATTTTTGGATACTTACAAAGGTCAGGTTATTCAAAATATTTGGACTGATATTCCCATTGTTAATCCCATGGCAAAAGAACAGACAACG
>CAZOEH010000425.1:0-3065 GCA_964578785.1 uncultured Desulfonema sp.
GCCGCCTGAACTCGATCTCGGGCGTGAAGGCGGGCATTCTCAAAAACGAATAGTACACGCCCAGGACATGACCGGAAGAGAACTCGAAAAAGTTCTCGTTGAGCATGTAAAGAGCCATAAAAATATCACTCTTTTCGAAGACCATATAGCGATCGATCTTGTTACCTGCTCAACCCGCATGAAAAGAGGACTGGTAACAACGACTCATGAGGATTACTGCTGCGGAGCTTACGTTTTTGACAGAAGGACCAGCAGAGTAAAGACCTTCTCTTCAAAAACAACGCTCCTCGCCACAGGCGGCGCCGGTAAAGTTTATCTTTACACGAGCAACCCCGATATCGCGACAGGGGACGGGATTGCAATGGCATACAGGGCGGGCGCCACTTTGGCCAACCTTGAGTTTGTCCAGTTTCATCCGACCTGTCTTTATCATCCCGATGCCAAGAATTTCCTTATATCGGAAGCTGTGAGAGGAGAGGGAGGAATCCTGATAGATTCTTCCGGAAATCCTTTCATGGAAAAATACAGCCCGCTGAAGGATCTTGCCTGCAGGGATGTTGTTGCCCGCGCCATAGATACCGAATTGAAGAAAACGGGACAGGACTCCGTGTTTCTCGATATATCCCATAAAAGCCCGGAATTTGTAAAGGATCGGTTCCCGAACCTTTATGAACAGTGCCTGGTATTTGGAATCGACATGACCGCAGGCCCGATTCCGGTGGTCCCTGCGGCACACTACATGTGCGGCGGGGTTGTGACTGATATGATGGGAAGAACGGATATTCACAACCTGTATGCGATAGGCGAGACGGCCTGTACCGGTCTTCACGGAGCAAACCGCCTTGCGAGCAACTCTCTGCTTGAAGCCCTTGTTTATGCGCATGCCGCCGCAGGTGAAGCCGTGAAAGAGACAAGGTCTCCTGATTTTAAATCATTTCCCGACAGTCCCGCATGGGATGAAGTCGGCACAACAGACAGCGATGAGCTTATTATGGTTACGCAGAACTGGGATGAAATAAGAAGGTTCATGTGGAACTATGTCGGAATAGTGAGATCCGATAAAAGGCTTGCGAGGGCGGAGAGGCGCATCGGGATCATACAGAATGAGATCAGGGAATATTACTGGAATTTCAAAGTCAGCGGCGACCTTATTGAACTCAGAAACATAGCGACGGTCGCCGAGCTCATAATAAAATGCGCGATGCACAGGAAAGAGAGCCGGGGACTCCACTATAACATCGAATATCCCGAAAGGGATGATTTAAAGTGGCAGAAGGATACTGTAATAAGGCGGCCTTTTGTCGGATAGATAGTTTCCATCCGGAAAAAATCATAATCAATAATCATTCGTGTCCCCAAGATTACAAACCCTCAACAGATGCCCGAACCCCTCGGGAATCTTCGCCTCGACGAACGCATCCAAAATATCGTAAGCAGGGTCACCGGGTAAACGCGGTGAAGATAATGCAGATTTTCAGGATTTTTCAGGAAGCATCGATTCATACGGCATAATCGCTATTCCTCGAAAACCACCGGTACATCCACTCCAACATATTGTCTTTGCCTGAACTTGACATGCAAGTTGATTAATGCGATACACAAAGACGTGAAAAGCAGATTCCCATTATTTCATTCAGTTATCGTTGAAAACGACTGAAGGAAAGAACTTTTTATATAGGACAGAATATGCTGAGAGATGAAATTATAAATTATTTGCATGCTCTTAATGAAAAGCTCCGGCGCCGAAATGTAAAAGGTGAAATATGTTTATACGGTGGCGCTGTTATGTGCCTGGTTTATGACGCAAGACCAAGCACTAAAGATATTGATGCCGTTTTTAAACCGGCCGATATTATAAGAGAGGCTGCCAGGGAAATCGCGAACGAATATGAATTGGCTGATGATTGGCTGAATGACGGGGTTAAAGGATTTCTTGTGGATCATCCTCAAAAAGTATTTCTAAATTTATCTCATCTTGTCGTGATGGTGGCTGATCCGGAATATATGCTTGCAATGAAATCTCTGTCGGCAAGAATCGACGGAACTGACGGAAAGGATATTGAGTTTTTAATAACCAAGTTAAAAATAAAAAATATTGATGATGTATTTAAATTAATTGATAAATATTATCCACGCCGTATTATCAAACCGGCGACTCAATATTTTCTTGAGGAACTTTTTGATGAAATACAGGACAATTCAGGAAACTAAATCAGCGATTTTAAAGAGCGGAGCAAATTGGCGGATTCCGTTTATGGAATTTGTTGATGATTTCCGTCGTACACGGGATCAAAGTTTAATTGAGAAGCCTTTTTCTCTGAGCAATGAAAATATCGATTCATTGTTGGCGTCAACAATAGAATATTTATGTAATGAACTGGGAGTTGATACACCGAAATGGGTATGGGAAGTTCCTTCATGTAAAGAACCCTGGTTTGTTTCCGGGTACGATAATTTAAAAGCAATATCAATCGTGGAAAGTCCCGTATTTTTTCGCAGAAGAAAAATTTTTGTACTGGAAAATTTTCTATCACGGGTTTAGCGGCTAAACAGTATTCCCATCTCAACATAAAGCAAGCGCCTGCTTAAAGTTGATATGGAAGCCGATTAATGCGATATGCAAAGATGTGAAAAACAAATTCTTATCATTTTAGTCACGTTATCTGCGGCCAAGAAATATTTCGAAAGAGACATCAAAGATATCAGCAAATTTACGCGCCGTCTTCAGGCTAATTGGTCGCAGCCCATTTTCCATGTTGGAGATATGCTGTCGCGGAACTCCACCGGATATTTCTCCAAGCTTCGTTTGTGTTAATCCGTTTCGTTCCCGATAAATTCTCAAGTAGTCACCCGGCGTCGTCGCCGCTTTGATATCTTTATACCACTTCGTATTTACAGCGTTGACCAGTTTATCGCTTTCTTCTTCGACAAATTTTACTTTATTGCCGTATTCCTCTTTTAAAAAGAAAAGAAGTTTTGTCGGGATGATGTCTCCTTGAACATTAATTTTAATATGGGGCGTTTTCACGACTGCCTGCATAATACACCTCAATAATAATTGATTT
>CAZOEH010000426.1:0-3057 GCA_964578785.1 uncultured Desulfonema sp.
ACTTATTAGAGATTTATTTTACAACAAAGGATTTCGTGAAACATATGCCGGATAACAGCAGCCGCCCTTCATGGGACAGATATTTTATGGATATCACGGCCCTTGTAGCCCGAAGATCTACGTGCTTAAGACGCTCCGTGGGCGCTTCGATAGTCAAGGACAAGAGGATTCTTTCAACAGGTTATAACGGCGCTCCTTCGGGTTTGAAACACTGCCTTGAAATCGGCTGCCTTCGTGAAAAAATGAATGTTTCGTCAGGGGAGAGGCATGAGCTCTGCCGGGGAATTCATGCCGAGCAGAATGCTATAATTCAGGCTGCTTTTCACGGGGTTTCCATACGCGACGCGTCTCTTTATTGTACTAATCTTCCCTGTTCCATATGCGCCAAGATGATAATAAATGCCGGCATAAAAAAAATATATTATCTGGATGGTTATGCAGATACTATCTCTTCCGGAATGCTTCAGGAAGCGGGAATAGAGGTAGTGAAAATTGAGAATATCTGACATGGAGGCCTTTTATGAAATGTCCTTTTTGCGCGGAACTTGACAACAAGGTTATTGATTCAAGATTGAGCAAGGATGGGAATGTGATCCGCAGGCGCAGGGAATGCATAGGATGCAGCAGGCGCTTCACCACATATGAGCAGATTGAAGAGATTCCTGTTGTGATTATCAAGAAAGACGGGCGCAGAGAGGTTTTTTCAAGAGACAAGGTCCGCAACGGAATGCAGAAAGCATGCGAAAAAAGAAACATCAGCATGAATGTCATAGAAGATTTCCTGGATGAACTCGAGCGGGATCTCAGGGAGACCGGAGAAAAGGAGATACCTGCTCATGTAGTCGGCGAAAAGATCATGGCCAAGCTTCATGATATTGACGGCGTGGCGTATGTCAGGTTCGCTTCGGTGTACAGGGAATTCAAGGATGTTAATGATTTTGTTTCGGAGTTGAAAAAACTCCTGACTAAATGAAACTGCCTGGTGAAAGCCGGTTGTTTCAGGTTCGGGGATTCCGGTGTCCGGGTGATAAGCGTTTTCCCATCACTCGGCTCCTTGCCCTCTCGAACCCTTTTCAGGCAAGACCCCAACAGATATTTTTACCTGATTGAAACTTTGTCTGCCAATCATGGTAGTAGGCTGGTAAATATGGACGACACGTTCTTCATGAAGATGGCGCTTGATCTTGCTGAGAAAGGCCGCGGATTTACTTCCCCGAATCCCATGGTCGGCGCTGTTGTCGTTAAAGACGGCAGGGTTGCCGGCAAAGGATATCATGAAGCGGCAGGAAAACCTCATGCGGAGATTAATGCCATTGACGACGCAAAAGCCGGCGCAAGCGGCGCCACTCTTTACGTTACACTTGAACCTTGCAACCATTTTGGGAAAACGCCCCCGTGCACTGAAAAAATTCTTGAATCAGGCATAAAGAAGATTGTAGCGGCCGTAAGAGATCCAAATCCTGATGTGAAAGGAGCCGGGGCAGAGTTTTTAAGAAGCAGGGGTGTGGAAGTAATTTTCGGAATTTGTGAAAAAGAGGCGATAAAGCAGAACGAGGTTTTTTTTAAATATATTAAAACAAAGCGGCCGTTTGTAACAGTTAAATGCGCTTCGACGCTGGATGGTAAAATTGCAACCAAAACAGGAGATTCCAAATGGATTACAGGCGAAGAATCGAGGCAGTTCGTTCACCGGCTGAGGCATTTTAACGATGCCATTATGGTCGGCATTGATACTGTAAAAAGGGATGATCCGAAACTTACAACCCGGATTGAAGGATTAAAGGGCCGGAACCCGGCAAGAATAATTCTCGATTCAAGGCTTTCAATTTCTGAGGATGCGTTTGTATTGCAGCAGAATTCAGGTTCTGATACAGTTATAATAGTATGCGGTCCGTCGCTTGATGCAGCCCGGTTACGGAAGAAATCGGGATTTGAGCAAAAAGGCATTAAGATTATCGAGTCCCCGGAGAGAGGTAACCTGATAGATCTCGATTTTCTTATGGCAAGACTTGGCTCAATCGGGATTACAAGCCTTTTAATTGAGGGTGGAAGCCGGGTGATAGCATCCGCCTTTTCTGCCGGAATAGCGGATAAAATTTTCTTTTTCTTTGCCCCCAGGATTCTCGGGGGTGATGGCGTAACTATCTGCAGCGGTCCCGGACCGGCCCTTATGCGGGATGCCATTCCCGTGAAGGATGTTAATATTCACAGGTTTGGGGATGACATCATGATTGAAGGATATATCCGGTAATATGTTTACGGGAATAATCGAAAGCCTCGGCAATATCAAAATGATCCGTTCCTCGGGAATCGGGGGGAAGCGTTTTTCCGTAGAGGCCGATATCAGCCTTGATGGAACAGGCATCGGGGAGAGCATTGCCGTAAACGGAGCCTGCCTTACGGTTGTCGGGATCGCCGGAAAGCGTTTTGAAGTCGATGTATCGCCTGAGACTCTTGAAAGAACAACCCTTGGGAATGCAAGAGCCGGCGAAAGGGTAAATATTGAGCGGGCCATGCGCCTTTCAGACCGTCTGGACGGGCATCTTGTTTCAGGGCATATAGACGGAGTGGGCACTATAAACGGGAAAAAAGCTGCCGGAAACGCAGTGATAATAACTTTCAGCATACCCGGCCCAATCTCACGTTATGTAATTAAAAAAGGATCTGTTGCGGTTGACGGCGTGAGCCTTACAGTGAACAACTGTGATGAGGGATGGTTTGAAGTGAGCATAATTCCTCATACCGCAGGGCTCACTACGATGGGTATAAAAGAGGCAGGCGGTTTTGTTAATATTGAAACCGATATGATCGGCAGGTATGTTGAACGCTTTGTAGGCCTGCAAGCGCATAATGATAAGAAAAAGGTTGAAAAATCATCAATAGATATGGCTTTTCTGGCTAAAGCCGGGTATCTGTAGAAGAAAAGGGTTCGAGGATTCAAGGGCTCAAGGGAGAAAAAATATTAAAAAACTGTCGCTCATATGAGTGATATCGATATTAATTTTAGGAGATAACAATTAAAAAATGCCGTTAATTTCAATTGATGAAGCTATCAGA
>CAZOEH010000427.1:0-3057 GCA_964578785.1 uncultured Desulfonema sp.
CCTGCACACCCTGCAGATATTGATAGAGGCCGCGCGCTCCCTGAATTACCGGAATCCAGGTTAGCGCAATCAGCACCATGATCGTCGTCGCAATACGACCAACCCAGACGAGTCGTGCCTTCGATGCAGCCGGATTCCACTTCTGGTATATGTCCATCGTGAACAGCGTCGACGACGCGTTGAAAGCACCCGCGAGCGAGCTCATGAGCGCTGCCAGCAGGCCGGCTACCACGATGCCGCGTACGCCGACCGGCAGGATATTCATCACGAGGAGCGGGAAGGCAGCCTGCGCGTTTCCGGGAATTACCTTGCCGCTGGCATCGATAATCTGGTCGAGTCCGCCATACTGGCCGGTTTGCGCGAGCGCGAACGCAATCATGCCCGGAATGATGAAAATGAATACCGGCAGCAGCTTGAGCATGCCGGCAAAGATGCTGCCGCGCCTGGCTTGCGTCTCGTTGCGTGCGCCCAGCGCGCGCTGCACGATGTACTGGTCCGTGGTCCAATACCACAAACCGATGATGGGCGCGCAGAACAGCATGCCTATCCACGGGAAGTGGCCGTTGAAGTACCAGGCAATGCGCGTGGGCTCGATAACGGGCGCCCACGTTCCCTGCATGCCGTGCGGTACCAGCGGCTTCCAGAGGTTGAACATGTCGGATGGCAGCGCGGCGCGCAGACCGCCCCAGCCACCCAGCGCGTGCACGCCGAAAAAGGTCAGTGTCGCCGAACCGATGATCAGGATCTGGCTCTTTTTAGTTGGGATGGTTGTGTTCTTTTCAATGAGCCTTGTCATAACTCCGCCCAGAGTTTCAATTCCTAATGATAACGGCGTTACATCTAGAAGAAGAACATCCTTGACATCGCCCTTAAGAACTCCGCCCTGGATGGCGGCGCCGATGGCCACTACTTCATCCGGATTAACTCCTCTGTGAGGCTCTTTCCCGAACAGTCTCTTTACGCGTTCCTGAACAGCCGGCATGCGTGTCATTCCGCCTACGAGTATTACTTCATCCATCTGACTTGCCGAAAGACCGGCATCCTTAAGCGCGGTAGTGCAAGGACCTTCCAGCTTGTCAAGAAGATCTTCAACAAGGCTTTCAAGCTTGGCTCTTGTTATCCTCAGATTAAGATGTTTCGGTCCGCTTGCATCGGCTGTTATAAACGGCAGATTTACATCGGTTTCCATGGAGGTCGAAAGCTCCATCTTCGCCTTTTCAGCGGCTTCCTTTAGTCTTTGCAGGGCCATTTTGTCGCTTCGTATATCAATGCCGGATTCTCTTCTGAATTCGCTTGATATATAATCGATGATCCTTAAATCGAAGTCCTCACCTCCGAGGTGGGTTCGTTTATTATCCTTAATACATTAAGGCCTGCGATCTTTCCGGCATCTTTTGTAGCCTGTCTCTGGCTGTCGTTAAAATAAGCCGGGACAGTAACAACCGCGTCCGTTACTTTTTCACCGAGATAATCTTCAGCGGTTTTTTTGATATTCGCGAGTATGAATGATGATATTTCTGCGGGGCTCAACTGCTTTCCCTGAACATTTATCCTGACATCCCCGTTATCCGCCTGCTGAATTTTATAAGGAAGTATCTTTAAATCTTTTTGCACCTCGGGAGAGCTGTACTTCCGGCCTATCAGTCTTTTTACCGCATAGACCGTATTCTCCGGGTTTGTTATTGCCTGCCTTTTTGCTATCTGGCCGACAAGTCTTTCGCCGCTGCTCGATACGGCAACAATAGATGGAGTAGTACGCCCGCCTTCAGCATTTGTTATTACTTTTGCTTCACCACCTTCCATAATGGCTACACATGAATTTGTAGTTCCAAGATCTATCCCGATTATTTTGCCCATTTTTTCCTCCTTGGCATGTTAAGCTTTATATATTTAAATATTATTATATTATTATTTTTTGTTATTTTTTAAGATTTATCTTTTGCCGTCGAAACAACAACCATGGACGGCCTCAGGAGCCTGTCGTGAATCATGTATCCTTTCTGAAGTTCGGATATCACGGTATTTTCAGGATGCTCATTGCTTTCCTGCTGCATTACTGCCTGATGAAAATTAGGATCGAAGGTTTTGCATAAAGATTCTATTGGTTTTACCCCGTAATTTTCAAAAACCTTTAAAATTTCTTTAAGGGTCATGCCGACCCCTTCAATAAAGCAGCTGTTTAACTTGTCATTCCCCGATGATGAACTTATTGCTCTTTCCAGATTATCCACAGCGTTGAGCATTTCGCTTATTAGGCTTTCATTCGCGTATTTCCTGAATTCGCATATTTCACGCGCCGTCCGTTTCTTGTAGTTTTCAAAATCGGCAGAGACCCTCAATAAACGATCATACGTCTCTTTTGACTCGCGAGCGCTTTTTTTGAGATTTTCCTCAAGGTTTTCAAGCGGATCCGAAATTTTAGCCTTTGTTTCAGCTGCTGTTTCACATTCAGCATCCGCTTTGCCGGAGGGTATGCCGCTTTCATCAGTCATATCTATTTTGTCTTTTTTTGTCTTCACCACAGATTTTTTACCCTGATATTTTTATCCGAATTAATGTCATTGTTTTTTTCCTGCCTCATAGAAAACTTTGCACAACATCTTCTTTGGGGCCGGCATAGGCAATGCTCTATCATTACGTTTCTGACAACCTTTACATCGTCATGGAAAATAATGCTATTTCCAACAATGTCAAGGCGATTGTTGGCTATAGTGGAGAGTTATTTGATAAGGAGTGGGGAGGATGAAAAAAAGACGGTTATGCGCTCTCTTTTTTCTTTTCCTTAAATAACTGTTACTTGCCGGGATCAGCCGCGACACAGACCGCATTTCTTATCGCTGCTTCCTTCCGGACCTGACGAGGTTCGTAACCGTCTGTTGCGCAGTGTCCGGCAAGTAACAGGTATTTAAGGAAAATTATCAGGAGCCCATTCCAACCATTTGTTAGGCTCCTTATCACGTTTATCGGTGTTAAGAGAGAACCGGGATCTTCCCTGCCCGGTATAATCCGGTACAAATATACTCCTGATTTGAATTTTATCAAGGAAAAGTTTGAAAA
>CAZOEH010000428.1:0-3051 GCA_964578785.1 uncultured Desulfonema sp.
GGCTTCGCATCATATAGCACGCATGCTTTTCCCCGAAATACTTTACGTTTGCTTCCAGATATTCCTTCATGGCGCAAAACCGCTGCGCAATGCCCGCAGGCGGCAGATGCTCTCCGGAAAGAAGCGCGGTCACCTGCGAAAATATCCACGGATTTCCTATTGAGGCTCTTCCGATCATGACGGCATCACATCCTGTCTGATTAAGCATCCGAACCGCATCTTCGGCCTCAACGATATCACCGTTTCCTATGACCGGAATGGAGACTCTCCCTTTCACTTCCGATATCACTGACCAGTCCGCCTTTCCTCTGAAGCCCTGGCTTGCTGTTCTCGGATGCACGGCAACCGCATCAACTCCGCAGCCTTCGGCGATCTCCGCGATTCTCAGGGCATCCTCTCCGGATTTTTCCCAGCCGGTTCTGATCTTTATTGTAAGCGGAATACTGATGGCCTTTCTGACGGCTTTCAAAACATCTTCTGCTCTCCTTCTGTCCCTCATAAGGGCAATCCCGGCGCCGGTTTTTACCACCTTTTTGACCGCGCAGCCGAAATTGATATCAATAATATCAGCCCCCCGTGATTCCACTATTACCGCCGCATCAGCCATGATCGACGGCTCGGAACCGAATATCTGGAAAGAGACCGGTTTTTCTTCAGGGAATGAATCTATCATCCGCAGGGTTTTATCAGAACCGAATATTATCCCGTTTGCGCTGATCATCTCGGAGCATACAAGTCCGCATCCCGCCTTTTTCACCATGAGCCTGAAAGGAAGATTGGTAATGCCGGCAATGGGAGCCAGAACGGTAATATTATCGATGACAAGAGAGCCGATTTTCATGAATATATTTACTTTTTCTTAAGATCCGAAAAAGAAATGACCTTTGCGCCGCCCGTATCCTTTACTTCCGGGTTTTTTTTCTCTCCTTCGGGTTCCCCGGGATCTTTGGGAGAAACAACACTCTCAAGCCTTACCTTCTTTCCGTTCATGGTAAATTCGGCTCCGTCTAAGTATGAGTCCCTCAATATCCAGGTTACGGTATGAACAGGCACCTGAAGCATCAGCAGTTTGGCATGATACCAGGACCGTTTCGAATCGGGAAGAATCTCTTCTACCCTTGCAAATACGAGAGGTTTGTCTTCAAAATATATGAGTACGACATCGCCTTCGGCTGTCATTTTTTCTCCGTTCAAATATGAAGCGCGCCACAGCAGAATGGCTTTTTACAAAGCCGCCGTTGCGGTTATTTTATTGATAGGTTATTATACCATTTATAAAAACAATACAAGTTGCCATGAAAATCGCCGGCAATAATGAGAGATATAAAAATCCATGCAAAAAATCCTGGTCAGCGCATGCCTTCTGGGAGAAAGAGTCCGCTATGACGGACTGATTGTTCCTCTTTCAGAGATCATGACCGGTTTGTTAAGATCAAGAGCGTATATAATTCCTTTCTGCCCGGAAGTTGCAGGCGGATTACCCGTACCGAGGAATCCCGCGGAAATTAACGGCAAAGACGGGTTCGAAGTACTTGATGGTAAAGCAATAGTCAGGAACAAAAGCGGGGATGATGTCACTCTCTTTTATTTAAACGGCGCGGCAAGAGCCCTTGAAACAGCGCTAAAAAACAATATCAGGATGGCTGTTCTGAAAGAAAAGAGCCCTTCATGCGGAAATTCGCTGATATACGACGGAACCTTTACAAAAAGATTTAAACCAGGCAAAGGAATTACAGCAGCATTGTTTGAAAGAAACGGAATCCATGTTTTTAACGAACAGGAAATTGAAAAGGCAGTTGAATTTATAGAATCTTATGCAAAAGTTTAATAACACGTCTGCACACAAAAACCTGAAAATAAAGATGCTCGGCATTTTAGCATTCTTATCCGCCGGGATGGGCACGGGGCTTGCCGGAATATGGATGTTCAATTCCATTGTGGTTCTTGGAACCGGGGTACTTCTTATTCTTATTTCATCCAGACTCGGTTACACATTCGTGAAATGCCCGAAATGCAATAAATCGATTTATAAAAACCTGATAAGCAATTCTTCGGTCTGGTTGCTGAAGGTTCCTGAAAATTGCCCGCTGTGAAAGAAAAATTCGATTGAATAAACTACCAGGACTTAAACTCAGAGGCACAAACCGGGGCAGCACATGATATCCTATAATATCATTTTGCTTTCTTTTATACGCCTGAAGGGCTTTGGCCGGTGATTTATGAAATCGTTGTATGCGTTTAAAAACTCAATATATAAGTCGATATCCGTTTTCCCGTCCCGGATAAAGGCATTCTTTGACGCAGCCTTCAACCGGCGCATATCGTAAAGAAGCGATTCGGACCCGGCCATTTCCAGCATCTCCTGCTTTTCTTTTTCACTCAGCATGTCCATACCTGTTTTTGAGTTGTCCGAAAAGTTCACCAAGCCCGAACAGGGAAAAGAAGCTTTCCAGAAGAGTCCAGTCAACCGAGTGCCTGTGCTCTGCAAGAAGCGATTCGATATCTGCAAGTTCCATACTTTTTCTTGATATATCGTTTGCCATGGCCTGCACCTTTAACCCTATCAGATCTTCGACGGTTGCCACCTTCAGGGCTGTCGTATCATTGAAAATCATTTTTTCCTGAGCTCTTTTAAGTATATCAACAGAAATTTCCCGGAAAGCATGCAAAATATCTACTGAACCTAAAATCTTCAGCGGCGATTTATACTGCGATACGTTTTCAGACCGATACAGCAGTTCATAGCCAAGTTCGCGCAGAATGATGTCAACTTCAGGCATATCATCGCGGTGGACGAGAAAATCAATATCGGTTGTAGCTCTTGAAACATCATGTACACCGAGCGCAAAGCCTCCGATGAGCGCGTAACGGACGTGCTTTTCATGGAAGCTTTTCAGTAATTGTTCGAAAACGAGTTTGTAGTCCATATGGCATCAAATCACATCGTTAAGAGTTGCTCTCAACCGGGCAAGGGTTTAATCATCTTTGAATTTTCTCGACATGGATGCATTCTTTATCATATTCCTATCTATATCACAGTTCTTCAGACTT
>CAZOEH010000429.1:0-3046 GCA_964578785.1 uncultured Desulfonema sp.
CCTCGGATATTCTGAGGATTTTATTACATCAAGACCTTTTGTGGAGATCATCCACCCGGAGGACCGGGAAAGGCTCTTTGAGGCGCACAGCCGGAGGATGAGAGGTGATGAAACTCAGCCGGTTCAGCAGTTCAGGGCTATTGCACGGGATGGAACATTCAGGCTGGCGGCTTCGCATGCAATTATTATCTCCTGGGATGGGAAACCCGCAACTTTAAATTATATCACCGATATCACGGATCAGAATAAGGCCGAAGAGGAACGCAATAAAGGCATTGAGAGGCTGAGGAAGGCTCTGGGAGCAACCATCCAGGCCATCGCAATCACCGTTGAAACCAGGGATCCGTATACGGCGGGTCACCAGAGGAGAGTGTCCGATCTTTCACGAGCCATTGCGACGGAGATGGGTCTTGAAAGCAGCCGGACGGATGGAATCCGTCTGGCGGGTGTGATCCATGATCTCGGCAAAATTGCAATTCCAGCCGAGATTTTAAGCAAGCCTTCAAGGTTGAGCGAAATTGAATACAGGCTGATAAAAATCCATCCCAGAGCCGGATATGATATTCTGAAAGACATCGAATTCCCCTGGCCCGTTGCCCGGATTGTTTTACAGCATCATGAAAGGATAGATGGTTCGGGATACCCGGAAGGGCTGAAGGGGGAAGAGATTCTCCTTGAGGCCCGCATAATAGCTGTAGCCGATGTTGTTGAAGCCATAGCATCGTACCGGCCGTACCGGCCCGGTCTCGGCATAGAAAAAGCCCTCGGGGAAATAACTAATAAAAAGGGGATTCACTATGATCCTGATGTAGTGGATGCCTGCCTGAGACTGTTCGGTGAAAAGAATTATAAGCTGGTGGGTTAATGAAAAAGAGGATTGGCCGATATAACGGCCAACCCTCTTTTTTGTTGACATATTAAGGTGCCGAGGGGCGGAATTGAACCGTCGACACGCGGATTTTCAGTCCACTGCTCTACCGACTGAGCTACCTCGGCCTGTAAAAAATCAGGAGTCCTATTTATTTTAACCGTTAACCCTTGTCAAGATTTTTCCCCATATCCCCGAAAAGAAATTGCATCAGGGCGCATGCGCATATAGTGGCTGTCTCGGCTTTAAGGATACGGGGGCCGATGCCGGCTGTTATAAATCCGCTCTCTTTTGCTTTTTCAATTTCACTGACCGCAAAACCTCCTTCAGGCCCGAACATCACAAGAATTTTTTTCAGGTCGGCATGACCGGGAGCCGGGTTTTTCGGATCAAGAAGGTTTTTTTCATTCTCCCAGAATACTATTTTAAGATCGAAATCCTTTTCAAGAGCTATAACATCCTCAAAAGAAACGGCCTTTCCTATTCCGGTGATTTTAACCCGCTTGCACTGTTTGGCGGCCTCTTTCGCGATTTTCTCCCATCTCTTTGTCCGGGCAAGAATTCGATTCTCATCCGGCCGCGGCACCGAGCGCTCTGAAATAAACGGTATCCACCTTGAAATGCCCAGTTCGGTCAGCTTGCGGACAAGATCATCCATCTTCCCTTCTTTAAGAAAAGACTGGGCAACGACCAGTTCCAGGGGAGATTCGACACCGGGGTTGAAAGAACCTGTGATGGAAACATCCACCCTGGCTGATGTGATAGCGGATATCACAGCTTCATACTGCTTCCCGGTTCCGTCAAAGAGCCCGATCCTGTCGCCTGGTTTCAAGCGGAGCACATTTATAATATGCCTTGCGTCAACCCCTCTTACCGCAGGATTCGGCGCGGAAAGTTCCGATTCTTCAATAAAAAATAGCCTCATTTTTCTTTTCTATATTTTTATGCCGGTTTCTGCAAATCAATTTTTAAAACATCCCTTTGAAAAGCCGCCGCTTAAAATAATCGTAACATGAAAATGCCGTGACCGGCATAAAGTGCCGTAAAAAATGACCAGAGATGTAATAGTTATTTTGTAACCGCCCCTAAGGCAAACAGCTTGACACCAGTAATGGCGTGTGGTAGTTTTTCGAAAAATTATTGGGACTTGTTTAACACCCGTATTTTTAAGTACTTTTTTATAATAGGTGGCATGATGGAGGAAGAAGCGAAAAAAAGCCGGGCGCCTTCGAAGAAAGATTCGCTTGACGATCCGGATCTGATGAATCTTCTTGAAGAGGTCAAAAGCGCACTTGATGATGACGATGAAATCATCGAGCTTACAGAGGTTATTGACGGCATCGATGGAGAAGAGGTCTCTTCCGGGAATCGGTCCCCGGAAAGTGAATCAGCCGGAGATTCGGATATCATTATCAAGGATCTGGATGATGATCTGGGTATAGACGACTATGTCAAGGATGATTTCGCAGCCTCTCTCGGGATGAAGATTGAAACCGATCCGGAATTTTCGGTTAATCAGTCCAAATCTGACGAGACCGAAACTGATGAGCCCGGTTATGATGAACCCAATACGGACGCCGGAGAAGCAGTGGAATCCGGTAAAATAGCAGTATCTCCCCGGCAGATCGAAGAAGCAATCGAACGCGTTGTCAACAAAATGCTTGGGGATAAGATCGATGCCATCCTTGCAAAAACAATCGATAGGGCTGTTTCGCAGGAAATAATCAGATTAAAAAATATTCTTCGTGTCAGCAACGAAGAGGAAATCGATTAAGCCGTCCGTTAAAATCGAATATATATTATTTATGTCAAAATTGCCGGGGATTATTAATTAATCCCCTTTTTTATTAAAAGATCTCAAAGTCGTAATATTGTGCGTCTGGAGTAATATTTATGAGTTCCGATTTGATTAAACCGAAAAAGAGAGCGCATTCCCCGCTGTCGGCGGCTGGCATAGCGGGCGAATTAAAAACAGACTCTGTTCCCGGCATTGGGGAACTTCAAAAAGGTTATGAGCCCGGAGAGGTTGAAAAACACTGGTATCAATTCTGGGAAAAAGAAGGACTTTTCGAGGCGCGCGAAAAGAGCAGCAGCAAAAGCTATTCCATAGTTATTCCGCCGCCCAATGTAACGGGCGTTCTCCACATGGGGCATGCCCTCAATGTCACCATGCAGGAT
>CAZOEH010000430.1:0-3046 GCA_964578785.1 uncultured Desulfonema sp.
TGATTATGAATCTTCCGATACGAAGAGAAAAGGGCATTTTGCCGTGCCACTCTTCGTAAGTCATCCTGTAATCGTCTATCAATGTTAAACCGGGTTGCGTCCCCAGCAGTTTTTTGATTTTATCCTGCGCCGGGTTGTTGAAAAAAAGAAAGGAAAAGCCGTCTTCCTGCCAATTTCCGATGAATTCGGAACCGAAGAAATTGCATCCCGGCTTTATACGCCCTTCAAGGTAGTAGATGTAGAGATCCTTGTAAGGAATATCTGCTGCCGGCATGTTCATTATCTGCTTTTGCCGCCCTTGCCCTTTTTTTCTATGTTTATCTGATCCATATACCACTCCATCGGATCCAGAAGAGTATATCCCATTTTTTGAAGTTTTTTCTTGATCGGGCTTATATTCTGGGTAAGAAGATAAGGGAACACCGCTCTTTTTCCTTCATCCCAGTACCGCGCGACGAGGATGCTTCCGAAAGAGACGTTCTCCTCGGTAATAGCATCGACAATTTTTTTCATCTGCCCTATTTTCTCTTCAACGAGAATACATAAGAGCGACCCCGGTTCGCCTATCCCTAGAACATTTACAAAAGCCCGCAGCAGATCATCGACCGAAATAATTCCCTTGAGCCTGCCCTTTTCATCAACAACCGGAAATGCGCCGACTTTTGTCTGCAGAAGGAGCAAAAGCGCATCCTGGATAGTGTAGGAGGGTGAAACGGTCACCGGATTAATGGTCATTATATCCTTTACCTTCAGGTCGGATATCTTCTCTTTATCCTTGCAGTTTTCGTAATCAAGTACAACTGCCGAAGGAAGTGCGCTCCTTATGTCACGGTCAGTGATTATTCCGATGAGCCTGTTATCATCTTCTACAACAGGAAGGTGCCTGATGCAGTAAGCCGCCATTTTATCTTTTGCATCGAAGATACTAGCATCTTTGTCAACAGTTATAACATTACTGGTCATTGATTTGCTTACAAACATATTGCCCTCCAACACATAGTTTCTTGCGCTGTACAACCCGGTAAAAGAAATATCATATGGCCGCCGGGATGTGATTAGGTTATGAACACATTATTTCTTTGCCGGTCATGTTGCAATAACTAATAATTTGCTTCAGGACGGACATAAATTAAATGTCCGTCAACTTTTTATATTCAAAAGGATTTCAACATGATTTTTTGCCAGTTCGGGAAGCCGTGCCAGGGAATATCCCCCTTCGAGTACCGAAATAATCCTTCCCCCGGAATATTTTTCCGCCATGCCGTATATCTTCCTCATTATCCATGAAAATCCTTCAGTTGAGAGTTTTATATCGGACATATCATCATCGGTATGAGCATCAAATCCGGACGATATTATTATTACTTCAGGTTCGAACCTTTCAAAGGCGGGCAGAAGGTCATTTTCAATAAGCCTTTTATATTCTTCATCCCCCCAACCCGGAAGAGCAGGAGAATTTTTTGTAAAGCCGTATCCTTCTCCGATCCCGTATTCGAATTCGCGCCCTGTGCCGGGATATGCAAAAGACGGATGTTCGTGGATTGAATAATAAAACACGGACGGATCCTGCTCAAACATATGCTGGGTTCCGTTGCCGTGGTGAACGTCAAAATCAACTATCATAATCTTTTTAATATTCCATTTCTCTCTTAAATATTTTGCCGTAACCGCCACATTGTTAAAGTACAAGATCTGCCGCGTTTAATATGCCCCCGACAGCCTGAAGGGCGGTTTCAAAAGTGTATACACACATCTGGTTATCCGGGTAATCAAACATCCGGTTTCCGGCATGACACAGTTCTTCAAACCTGCGTATATATGCATGATCATGGACCATTTCGATCCATTTCATGTCGGCCCGCTTTGCTTTCAGCAAGGTAAGTTTTGGAATAAGGCCGGCTTCGTCAATTCCTTTGTAAATTGAAATAAGTCTTTCGGCCGTTTCAGGATGGTATGAGCCTGTATCGTGCAGCAGAAACAATTCGTCGTATAAAAAGCCTGTTTTATTCATATATTTTCATGTCCCCATTGCGGCTATTTGACGATCCTTTCAAATATGTCAAAAGCAGCCTTGACAACTATGTTGTCGGAAGGCATCTCTATAGTCGGGCGGCCGTTCAAATCATACTCGTAAAGTGTGCTGTCTTCCGGTATCGATCCGGCAAAATTCAAACCTGCTTCTTTAATCATGCCGAGAATTTCATCAGATGGGTACTCCCTGCAGCGGTTTATGATAATATGGCTTTCGCCCACACCGATCTTGAGATCTTTAGCGAGCGAGTTTATCCTTATCGCAGCCTGAAGCCCGCGCCTTGAAGTATCCGAAACTATCAGAAGTATATCAACATTTTTGGTGGTAAGGCGGCTGATATGCTCCATGCCGGCTTCATTATCTATAACCATATAAGGGTAATTGTCTGTAAGGCGTTCGAGAAAACCCGTCAAAAGGGTATTTGCAGCGCAGTAGCAACCAGCTCCTTCAGGCTGTCCCATTACTACAAGGTCATACCCGGGTGCTTCGACTACAGCCTGTTCCAGCTTCATCGACATGAAAACATCTTTTGTCATGCTGCCGGGGACAACCCCTTTTTTCATTTCCTCTCTAGCGTTTCCGAGTGTATCGGCTACTTTCAGACCGAGAACTTCGTTTAAATTTGCATTGGAATCGGCATCCACGGCGAGAACCGGGGTTTTTCCTCTGGCAGTAAGATATTTGACGAGAAGGCCGGATATTGTTGTTTTACCGGTGCCTCCTTTTCCGGCAAGGGCAATCGAAAAAGGCATATAGCTCTTCCTTTTTGTGATTATTACGTCAGATCTTCGGATAACGCACCTGATTGCCCGGGCCGCTTCACAGCACGGCAGACAGACTAAAACCAAGGCTGTTATGCGTTATTAAAAGCTAACCACGCTCAAAAAATAGAACAATAAGTTTTTGACAATTAGGACAGATGACACAAACAGTCAAGCAACTTTTAATGAGTATATGAAGTTATCGGATTCCTGATCCGACGTTTGAGGGAAACGGCTTAAACTCCTTGCAAAA
>CAZOEH010000431.1:0-3036 GCA_964578785.1 uncultured Desulfonema sp.
AAGGCATCTCCTATCTTAAACCTGTCCAGCAAAAAATTGTCCAACTGTAAGCTTGAGAAGGGGGACATAGGAAGCTTTTAATCTTACCACCCCTTCATCCCCTCCTTCGCAAGGAGGGGAAAGAGAGGGGTTCTTTGGTTGCGGTTATGCCGCGCTAGGTATTTCAAAGTGCTAAATTCTTACCCTTTTCCCGGTCATGAACTGCTTTTTGTCATAATGATAAAGGCGGAATTTGATGTATCTTTGTCCACCTTTTTGCCGGACTGATCAAACCCTATCACCTGTATGAGACATTTTTTCATACTCTTTTTAACAACCGGCAACTTCCAGTCGTAACTCGTACCTTCAATACCTTGTGCTATCTTCTTCCACCTGCGCCCATTGTTCATCGAATACTTGAGAGTAAATTTTACCATATCTTCCGGTGCAGTCCATTGTATTGCATACGTCGACCCCGATGGTATAGTTTCATCCCCGTTGGGTGTCGTTATCGCCAACTGATCATCTGGTCCGGCGGAAACATCTAACTGTGTGGCCGGGTCACCAAAGAGCACAAAGGTCTCAATCAGTTCACCCCAGTAACTATTCTGGGAATATGTGGCGATTTTTGCTGCTGTGGTGGCGGCGCCAAGTCCATACTTGCCATCCTGAAAGATGGATTCGTAGAATTCCCGCATTAATATTCTGTGCCCTTCAGAATAACTCAGGGCAGTGGGCGCCCAGACTGCCACCGCTCCCTTGTTCTGAACCTGCTGGAACTCCTCTGCAACTGAAACCTGGGTTTTTCGTCCAACAAAGAATCCATTCAGGCAGTTCGCTGTTGTCACCACAGTATACTTCTGGGCATTGTTCAACGATGCCACGTCAGACTGGCTAAAAATAGATTCGTCGCCATTCCACAACCCCCACCTTCCAACAGCTCCGTGTCCCGTGTAGTTCACTAAAAGACTTCCACTGTCAATGTATTTTATTATATCAGTTGTGGGATTATCCTCTGATGTATAGTTGCCTGCATAAACCTTATTTGCTTTGTAACCAGAGGGTAAAAGTCCTGCAAGCTGTTCTGAAATGTCTTCAAACACAGACTCATCGTCATCCGCCACCAGGAGCACATTCTTGTTCCACGATTTGTCGGGTGGATGTTTGTCGTAATAAATGATCTTATCCACAATATCATCCACCTGCGATTTGCTCTGTGCGCTCAACCGCCCGATATACATATCCGGCAAAATGTCATCGCCGCTCACCAGCACAAACCAGTTGTCAGACGGCGTCTCCCCTAATATGTCTGTCTCAATAATCTGGGACGGCACGTAATTCACCGTTCCTGTTTTGAGACCGTCCTTGTAATCCTGATACGCATCCCCAACCAGCAAGACATACGTAGGCGCAGGCGTTACCCAGTTGTTATACGCATACGACAGAAAATCCCGTATCGCCTGCGGATTAAAAATACCATAGTTAAACTCGTCGTAAATATCCCCCACCTTGACCGTGGCTACCCTCAAGCCTGAATCACTCCTGTGTTCAGCCAGCGTCAAAGCGCTGTCATAAAAATCCTCATGCGTAATGATGATATAATCCGCCCCGTTACTTGCAGATTTCCAGGACGATATCCGGTCTTTTTCGATACCGGCGGGTGATTTGCGCTTCGACGGCGTCAGGGCCAGATAGCGCGTCTCTGATTCTGCGGTGTCCTCAAACTTTAGTGTGTACGCGCCACCGCTAGCCGCAACGGTCGTGTTCGTAATACGCACAACGTTATCAGGGTCTGTTACATCGAATACCTCCACATTATCACTGTTGAATCCTTCGATCTCAAACTGGAAGGCGCCCGCCGTTGGCGCGCTGAAAAGCAATTCGTCATCTTCGGCCATGTAGGTATCGTAATAATCAATCTCTATCCAGTTCAGATAAATTTTATCTACCTCAACTCCGGTATCTCCAACGGATTCTATCTGAACGGTATTGGTTCCTTCATTCAGGTAAGAATGGGGGATGCTTACCTCGTGTTCAAAGATACTCTGGCCATCCCACTGCCGGTCATCCAACTCGATGCTGTTGAGATATATCTTTGTGTGGTGGTCCGGATTGACGGCGCTGTTATACGTGACTCCTCTTAAGCTAACGCGTACGGTCGCTGTGCCTGCAGTACCTGAAATATTATTCAATGTCAGTGACTGATCCACCGATCCGGGGGCTTTAATCATATCTCCCCAAAACCAGTGATCCTGACCTTTACCATTCGGGATTGCCTGCCAGTAATAGTCGTCTTCCCCGGCATGGAGGGTGACGGGAAACTGAGACGGCACAGCCGCAACACCAGAAGGGGTTCCATTGAGCATACTCATACGTTGTCCACTATCTCCCCCTGACTCCAGCCAGTAGACATTTTTATCCGTATAAATATCAGCAGTCACGGCGCCATAAAAAAGGACGTAATCGCCCTTATCAAACACACCATCGTCCTCCCCGTATACGTAAATGGACGTCTCTGTGCCTTTATTGCGCATCTTGATTGTGCGAGGGTCTACCCCGCTTAAGTCTAGCCCCGCATCGGAAAGGTCATTGTATGTAAGCTTATAAATACCACTCTCAGTTACACTGACCTTGAGATTCTCTTCTGTTCCTAAGCCTGGCGCATCCTCAGGCCGGGTTTGTTTGCTGAGAAAATCTTCTTTCGTAACAGAACTGCGATCCAGAGACCCATAATTTAAAACATGGCTTTTTAACATATTTTCATACGCAGCGCTACGGCCAATTGATTTAGCTGCTGCTGGTTCAGGCGTATCCCACGTAATACGGGCAAGGATGTGCCGATAAAGACGCAATTCACCGGTCACGGGATTATACTGCACCGGATAGAATTGTACATGCGCAACAGGCAGGTCGCGCATATAACCGGTATGACCTATCTTAACCGTTGTGCCGGTATAAAAGGCGTCTTTTGTATAAATATCCTGATTAAGGCTGAATGATTGCTCTATACCTTCAGGTATCAGTTCACCCCCCTCCCCTAACCCCTCCCACCAGGGG
>CAZOEH010000432.1:0-3035 GCA_964578785.1 uncultured Desulfonema sp.
CGGTCAGCGGCAAAGGCGGAGTCGGCAAAACAACATTTTCGGCGCTTTTGATACGTGAATTAAGCAGAATGGGTAAACACGTGCTTGCAATCGACGCCGATCCTGATGCAAATTTGGCAGCGGCTGTCGGTATAACAGGGGCGGACAAAATAATTCCCATTGCGGAAATGAAAGATCTTATATTTGAAAGAACGGAAGCAAAACCCGGAACAATCGGCGGTTTTTTCAAGCTGAACCCGAAAGTGGACGATCTTCCCGAGGCCCTTTCGGTAAAATTTGAAAACATAAAACTGATGCGGCTCGGGGGAGTAAAAAAGGGCGGATCAGGCTGCATCTGTCCTGAAAGCACGTTGCTGAAGGCTCTTATGACCCATATCGTCCTTGCCCGGGATGAGGTTGTAGTCATGGACATGGAAGCGGGGATCGAGCACCTCGGAAGGGCGACGGCACAGGCTGTTGATAAGCTTTTCATAGTTGTCGAACCCGGCCGGCGCAGCATCGAAACCGCGGAGCATATAAAAAAACTTGCCTCTGAAATCGGGCTGAAAAACCTCTCTCTAGTTGGCAATAAAATCCGCGGGAGCAAGGATGTGGAATTTCTGAAAAATAATCTTCCGGGATTTACTTTTTCATGTTTTATACCTTATGAAGACGCCCTTATTGAGGCCGACCTGAATGGAATTTCTCCTTTCGACGTAAAATCAAATGCCGTTACGGAAATCAGGAAAGTAATTGCCGGTTTGACTGGAAAATGAAAAAAAGAGATTTTCGCAGGCAAACATATTTGAGGAAAAGGGAGACGGCGGAGAGAATCAGGCCAAGGGCTGATAGTTGCCTGAAAAAAGTCTTTGGTGAAATCGGGGTTCCGGAAAAAACGGATTTTACACCGGATCCTTTTCAGTTGAAGGCTATCGAGGCGATAGATAAGGCCGACTGCCTTGTAACCGCCCCGACCGGCGCCGGAAAAACATGGATTGCGGAGCAGGCCATAGCCAAAATCCATAAAAAGGGCGGCAGGTCATGGTATGCATCCCCTCTGAAAGCTCTTTCCAATTCAAAATACCACGAATTTTCGGCGATTTTCGGCGCACATAATGTGGGAATACTGACCGGGGACAGGAAAGAGAACACGGACGCCCCTATCATAGTCGGAACTACCGAAATACTGCGGAATCAGCTTTACGATGCCATGCATCAGGGGGTGACATTATCAACCGACTTTGTCATCCTTGATGAAGCCCATTTTCTGGGTGACGAGGAGAGAGGCGTGGTGTGGGAAGAGACCATGATATATCTTCCGGCAAGAATTCCCCTCCTTATGCTTTCAGCCACTATCGGGAATGCTGAACAGCTTGCATCCTGGCTTTCATCGATACGTAAAAAAGAATGCATCGTGATTACAGAATCAAGAAGGCCTGTCCCTCTCTTCCCCCTTTTTCTTCACCCTTCAGGAACTCTTCTCCCGCTTATGTCCGAATCCCGGCCAAACGAAAAAGCCAGGCTTTCAAAAAAAATAGGAGACCTTGTTAAAAACAGGAGAGCAGGCAATCTCTCCTCCCGGAGTCTTCCTCCTTTCGGCGAAATACTGGCGGTTCTCAAAAAATACTGTCTCCTTCCGGCAATATTTTTTCTTAAATCACGCGCCGATTGCGACGCATCACTTGATCTTTGCAGCAATCACAGTATTCCGGATTCCCGGAAGAAGGATATTAAAACCAGGATAGGAGAGCTTGAAAAAAGGGCTCCTTACATCTCTTTTCACCGCCATATGGAAAAGCTTGAAAATTATGCGGTTGCCTCTCACCACAGCGGACAGCTTCCATCATGGAAGCTTTTAATAGAAACGCTCATGACCGAAGGCCTTCTTGATGCCGTATTCGCGACATCAACGGTTGCGGCCGGAGTAAACTTTCCGGCAAGGACGGTCGCTTTTCTCAATTCAGACCGCTACAACGGCAGGGAGTTTTTGCCTCTCTCCTCAACCGAATTTCACCAGATGACCGGAAGGGCGGGAAGAAGAGGTATGGATAAGATCGGTTTTGCCGTTGCGATACCCGGAAAATTTCTTGATTTAAGACTGATAGCAAAACTTATTCATTCCCCTCCTCTCGACATATCCAGCCAGATCAAAGTCAATTTCTCGATGGCCCTGAATCTTCTTCTTTCGCACTCTCCGGACCAGATAGAGGATCTCCTTACCAAATCATTTGCCGCTTACCTTTTAAGAAAGCATAAAGAAAAACGGGAGAATAGAGCAATCGGAGACGGAAGCGCGCGCCTCCGGGAGGGCTTCCTTCATCATCTTGATTTTCTCAGGGAAACAGGATTTGCCGGAGAAGACGGGAAGCTTACCGAAGACGGAATATGGGCATCCCGGCTGCGGGTGGATCAGCCTCTTATAATTGCCGAAGGATTCAGGACAGGGATATTCCCGGTTACGGACTCCGCTTTGCTTGCAGGCATAATCGCGTCCTTTGTCAACGAGAAGGAGACTGACGACAGGATAGATAAAAGGTTTACGCCGAAAAAACTGATACAGACATTCTTCGGGGTAAAAAAAAGCCTGCTGCCTTTTGCGCAGCTCATGTTCGACAGAGGGTTTGAGATAAGGCCGCTTTTTTTGAGGCCTGCCGCGGCAATTTACGCCTGGGCGGCCGGAGAACCATGGGGAAGAGCCGTTCTTATTTCTGAAATGGATGAAGGAAATCTCGCGATGCTGGTTTTAAGGACTGCCGATAATTTAAGGCACATACGATCCCTTGCCGAAGTTTTTCCTGAAGCATCCCGGGCAGCGTCAAAGGCCATTGATCTTATCCTGCGGGATCCTGTTGTGCCTTTTGATTATCCCGTTATTCACAATAATAAGAGTTGATGGTATCATAAAAAGTTGAAATATGCTCTCTTAATGAGCTTTTTGGGGATTTTTAAATCACTTCGCTAAATCGCAAGAAGGTTGGGGCTAACGCCCTCAAAGCCTTGCGATTTTTAACGCTTAAGTAATTTAAAAATCTGTTTCCCAAAAATCTCAAATCCGT
>CAZOEH010000433.1:0-2153 GCA_964578785.1 uncultured Desulfonema sp.
AATCCGTTCGCATATGACTTTCTACGAAGGTATCAATAAAAACATACAAGGAAAAACAGATGAGCAGCAAGATAATGATAAATGCGGTTGACCCGGCCGAATGCAGAATAGCAAAGGTAAAAGACAGCAAACTTGAAGAGTTTCATATAGAAAGCGCGTCAAGAGAGATAACCCACAGCAACATTTACAAAGGGATTATAGTCCGGATAGAGCCCAGCCTTCAGGCTGTTTTTATAGATTACGGTGTAGAACGTCACGGCTTTTTACAAAAACATGAAATTCACAGTGATTACTATCTGGACAGCGACTCGGGAAACCGCTCAATAACCGGAATCTTAAAACAGGGGCAGGAGCTATTGGTACAGGTTACAAAGGACCCTTTCATGAAAAAAGGCGCCATGCTCACCACATATATTTCTCTCCCCGGAAGATTCATAGTCCTTATGCCCGGAAGCGAAGGACTTGGGGTATCCCGCAAAATTGAAGACGAAGAGGAACGTAAACGACTTAAAGAAATAATAAGCACGATAAAAATCCCCGAGAGCTTCGGCATTATAGTCAGGACAGCGGGAATAGGATGCACAAAAGCGCAGATATCCGGAGATCTTTCCTATCTGTTAAGACTCTGGAAAAACATAAAAGGGAATGTCATGAAAGTCAAATCCCCCGCACTGTTATACAAGGAAAGAAATCTCGTTGTCAGGTCGATCCGGGACTACTTTACTCCGGATGTGAATGAAATCCTCATAGATGACCCCGGAGTTCACCGTGAAGCCAAGGATTTTATTAAAATTATATCGCCGAAGCACTCAACTATTGTAAAATTATATAAGGAAGATAAACCCATATTCACAAAATTTCAGCTTGAAAGCCAGATTAATTCAATTTTTGAGAGCAGAGTCAAACTCAAATCGGGAGGCTCGATAGTCATCGAGCAGACCGAAGCCCTTGTTGCAATAGATGTCAATTCAGGCAAAGCAACCCAGACAAAATCGGTCGAGCAGACGGCCCTTGCAACAAACCTTGAAGCCGCCGAAGAGATAGCTCGCCAGCTCCGTTTACGAGATCTGGGAGGCCTTATAGTTATTGACTTCATTGATATGAGAGATTCAAAACATAATCTTGAAGTCGAAAAAAATCTGAAGATCTTTGTCAAGGACGACAAGGCCAGAATCAAGTTCGGCAAGATTTCAAGATTTGGAATAATGGAGATGTCAAGGCAGAGGATAAGACCGTCAATCGAATTCGGAAGCTTTGAGCCATGCAAGCATTGCCGCGGAAAAGGCGTTACCCCCTCTTCCGAAACCCAGGGTCTCAGCTTCCTGCGCAAACTTAACCTCGAAACATTAAAGGATGAAATTGCATCAGTTAAAGGGACCGTTCCTGTAAATGTTGCGGATTATCTTTTGAATAAAAAGCGCAAAGAGATACTTGATCTGGAAACAAGACGCAATCTGACCATACGCATCGAGGGAGATAATTCAATGTCGCCGGGAGAATCTGAAATCGTCAGTGAAAAGACGTGATGTTGACACCCTCTTTTGATTCATGTATCAAAGGCGCAAAAGAAAATACAAAGATTCGAGGGTTCAAGAGGTCATGGGTTCCAGTGAAACGGAAAGCTTGTTGAAAACTTCGGAATACATACACTTGAACCCCTTCCGCCTTGGGCGGAGAATCCCGGACCCCTTTCTCCAAAGTGATCGGGAGCAAAACTGATAATTATGGGCAAATTATGATAAAAAGATATACAAGAAAAGCCATGGGCGACATTTGGACCGATGAAAACAGGTTTAAAACCTGGCTTAAAGTTGAAATACTCGCCTGCGAAGCCATGGCTGAGGCCGGAAGAATTCCGAAGGCCTCGGTTGACGCGATTAAAAAAAAGGCTGACTTCAATGCCGGCAGGATCAATGAAATCGAGGAGATTACAAGGCACGATATCATAGCCTTTCTTACTAATGTCGCGGAATATGTCGGTCCTGACTCACGATACATACATCTTGGTCTTACCTCATCGGACATTCTTGATACTAGCATGGCATGTTTACTTAAAGAAGCCGGCGGAATAATTCTTTCCGGCTGCGATAATCTCATGGACGCCATCAGGGAAAAGGCCTTTAAATACAAAGATACTGTGATGATAGGACGGT
>CAZOEH010000433.1:2163-3004 GCA_964578785.1 uncultured Desulfonema sp.
CAATCACTTTCGGCCTTAAACTGGCTGTATGGTATGATGAAATGAGGCGTAATAAAAAACGGTTTGAAAGCGCCATTGAAACAATAAGTTACGGGAAGGTATCGGGCTCTGTCGGCACCTTCGCGAACATATCCCCGCAGGTAGAAGAGTATGTGTGCAAGGGGCTTGGATTAAAACCGGCTCCGGCCTCGACCCAGATTATCCAGAGAGACAGATATGCCGAATATTTCACGAGCCTTGCCATAATGGCATCCTCCATTGAAAAAATGGCTCTTGAAATCAGGCATCTTCAAAGAACGGAAGTCCTTGAAGCCGAGGAATACTTTTCAAAAGGACAGAAAGGCTCCTCGTCGATGCCCCATAAGAGAAACCCGGTGGGCTCGGAAAACATGTGCGGCCTGGCAAGAGTGATAAGGTCAAATGCAATGGCAGCCCTTGAAAATATACCCTTGTGGCATGAGAGGGATATAAGCCATTCGTCTGTTGAAAGAATTATAGCGCCGGACAGCACCATACTGATGGATTATATGCTGAACAGGTTTTCCGGCATAATCAGAAATCTTATAGTATATCCTGAAAAAATGGCTGAAAATCTTAACAAGCTTAAGGGGCTTATCTTTTCGCAGCAGATTCTCCTTGCTCTTGCCGAATCGGGAGCAACCCGTGAAGATGCATATCAGATGGTACAGGCGCACGCTATGAAAGTATGGGATGAGAAAAAGGATTTTAAAACCCTCATTATCGAAGATCAAAAGATATGCGCTCTGCTCGGAAAGGAAAAAATTGAAGAAATATTTGACGTAACATATCATTTAAAGTATATCAGCGCCATTTTTGAACG
>CAZOEH010000434.1:0-1798 GCA_964578785.1 uncultured Desulfonema sp.
ATCATAGACACAAATTCTATTGTTAAACATGTCTGCAACATAAAGATTGTCAGCGCTGTCAACCGTCATTTCCATGGGATAATTGACGGATGTCCCCTCACAGTCCGACCATATCTTGAGTACATTCCCGTTGGAATCGTATTTAAATAACCTGTTATTGAAGGTCTCTGCAACATATACGTTGCCGCTACTGTCTACCGCTACCCCCCTGGGTTTATCGAGCTGAATGGACAAATCAGGCCTTTTGTCCCCCCATTTATAAAGGAAGTGGTAATCTTCGGAATAAGCCACACTGACTGACAATGCGCTCATAAAAGTTGCGCCGCACAGGACCAAAACTCTTATTATATTTCTGACTGACATTAATGCCCTCCCCTTGCTGCTATCTCACAATTATTATAACTAGGAGGTCTAATAAAAATCAAAATACCGACTCCCGATTCACCATCAAAAAAGACAAACCACAGAGAGCACAGGGTTTTTTCTCTGTGATCTCATGAAGATACGGCCAAGAACAAAAAATTTGTTTTTGACACCGAGAGCACACAGAGTTGAGGCCGATATTTTGATGTTTTTCTTTTAAATGGATAGCGAGCGTATTCCCTGCAGCTTGCTGCGGGGAGTCTTCAAACCAAAGATCTTTCTCTGTGGGCTCTGTGGTTAATTGCATTATTCGGATTACTGCTCATGAGATACTTCCTTGCCTGTATAGTCAAATCCTCATACCCTCTATTGAATAAAGGCCTTTGACAAAAAAACCGCCATTTGTGCCCTTGTCACGGGACTGTCCGGACAGTAATTCCCAGAGCCGCACCCTCTCGTGATTCCCAATCTTGACAAGGCCTCGATATAGCCATACGCCCAATAAGTTTTTGGCACATCATTAAATGTGGTGCTTTTGTTGAAATACGGTTCCGCCTGTCTTGCCTTTATAATGAATACCGCCATCTGGTCCCTGCTGACAGCGTTGCCAGGGCAATAGAGTGGATAATCAGCAGAGCATCCCTCGGTTATCCCTGTTTCTTTCATCTTCTGGACATATTGGAAAGCCCAGTAATTTGAGGGGACATCACTAAAATACGGAGGTGTGCTTTTGCAAAGTACGCCCCCATTGCACACAGGTTCATCTCCAAAAAGGGTTTTGACTATGAATACCGCCATCTGGTCCCTTGTTACAGTCCTCTCCGGACAGTAACCTAAAGGAGAGACAGTGCAACCGGAGGTTATGCCTGAGTCGAAGAATTTCTCTATCCAGCCAAAGGCCCAATAATCGCAGGGCACGTCGTAAAAAGCAGGTGTTGAAGCAACGGAAACCGGCATGATATTGGTGAAATCACGCAGCGCGGCAGTGGACACACCCACTGTATAGTCCCCTAAAGAAAGAGGAGCTAAGGCATTCCAACTGGGCCCAAAAAAACGGTTGCCGGAATAAATATCGCTGCTCAGCGATTCAGGGTCTGTGAGAGTGAAACCCAGGGGCAACATCACAGAGGATGTTATAGAATAGCTGCTCGTGCCCCAGTCAATAAGACCAACATTCACGCTGAGGTTGTCACCAGGACAGACCTTTGGTGAGGTGTTCTCAATCGAATAGAGATCAGGGGTGAATTTCTGGATCCTGTGATTATTAGTGTCGGAAACAAATACATTGCCCACGTTATCTACCGCAAGTCCGTAAGGCATTGCGAATTGCCCGTTTTCAAGGCTGACCCCCAGGACCCATTGCTCTGAAATGGCGCCCCACATCGTCACATAATTTCCAGAGGAGTCGAATTTAATGATCCTTTTTTCAAAGGTA
>CAZOEH010000434.1:1808-2707 GCA_964578785.1 uncultured Desulfonema sp.
CCGCCACATCGTAAGGATGGGTCAGGAAAAAACCGGTATTGAAATATGGCAACCCGATCGTCTGCAGGAGGGCGCCGTTCATGTCATATTTTTTGACGGCGCTATTAGTCGGAAAGTGGGCGATGTAAATATAATTATTTATCTTGTCGATAGCGATGCCCGTTGAATAATAATCAATGTCCCAGCTATTAAAGAGAGATCCGTCCTGATTGAGGACATAGAGTTTTTTGGTGTTGGCATCAATAACATAAATCCTGTTATTGCCATCCAGGGCAATCCCGTGAATGCCATAAAGCTCGGCGGGCGCATCAAAGTTTACGGGCCATTTGTTAAGAAAGTTTCCGTCCGGATCAAACTTCTGGATCGTATTGTTTACGCTATCGGCAACATAGACATTGCCGCTGCTGTCTACATCCAGATACATGGGATACCTGAACTGTCCGTTGCCGTCGCCGTAACCGCCCCAGGCAGCCAGCGGCTGCATTTTAAGGGTCAGCTTTATTATCCTTTGATTGCCCGAATCAGCGACATACATGACCCCCCGGGTGTTGTCGATAGCGATCTTCATCGGATACCGGAGGCCTGTATCGCCGGATGAATCGCTTCCCCACTGCGCGACGTATTTTCCTTCCAGGTCAAACTTCATGATCCTGTCGTTGTCGTCATCCGCGGCATAAAGCCATCCGTTATTGCGGTCTATCGCCAGGGCGCTGGCAAACTGCAATTGTCCGTTCCCTGTCCCCCTCTCCCCGATTGTCTTTTGCCAGTTACCCTCAAGGTCAAAGACATGGACCCTGCCGTACTCTCCGTCGGCGACATAAACAAGACCATTATGGACGACAATCCCTTCAGCCATATAGAACTGACCATTCCCTCTGCCAAAAGGCCCCCATGAGCTG
>CAZOEH010000434.1:2717-2986 GCA_964578785.1 uncultured Desulfonema sp.
GGACGCCCTCCAGGGTCAGCTTCTTGACCATATTGCCGGTCTGCTGCAAGTCAGTAACATATGCATAATTGCCGTCTATGGCAATTCCCCAAGGCGAACGGAATAGTTTAGTGCTTCCGCCTCCCCAGGTCGCAAGCAGATTACCATCACTGTCGAGCTTCTTGACAACATGCCTGTGCCTGTCAGTTACATAAACATTCAGAGAGCTGTCAACAGCCACCCCCAGAGGTTTATTGAAGTCGCTCGTGAAAGTTTTTTTCCATGTGCCC
>CAZOEH010000435.1:0-2983 GCA_964578785.1 uncultured Desulfonema sp.
TACCTTTGAAGAGTGTATCCTGAGAGCATCATGAATTA
Organism: uncultured Desulfonema sp.; assembly: GCA_964578785.1. Lineage (GTDB taxonomy): Bacteria > Desulfobacterota > Desulfobacteria > Desulfobacterales > RPRI01 > RPRI01. The sequence continues at coordinate 39 of CAZOEH010000435.1, forward strand.
CGACTTGCCGCTGTTCAGGCCGCCATCGGAGGCGAGGTCCCTCATCCTTCAGGTGGCCCTTGGCTGCTCCTGGAAGCGATGCCTGTTCCGCACCTCGCGAGAGGATTCTGACGGCAGATGATCGGACCGTTAAAAAATAACAGCAAAGTGGGAATCATCGGGGCAGGGCCTGCCGGGACGTTGTTCGCGCTTCATCTGCTGCGGATGGGCTCGGAAAAAGGCCTTACGTTCGATATAACTATTTTCGACAACAAGCTTTTTACGGATACAGGCGCACGAGGATGCAACATGTGCGCAGGCGCCATCAGCAATACTCTCATCCATAATCTTACGAATTTGGACGTTGCGATATCGAGGGAGGTTCTACGGGACAAAGTTACCGGGTACGTCATGCACCTGAAGGAGGAAACGGTGTTGATCGATGTCGACCCTTCGGCCAGTATTTACACGGTATTCCGTTCCGCCGGTCCCGTTTCCTCCGCGGAGAAGATCCGAGGTTTCGACCAGGAACTTCTGGAGTGCGCGATAAAAGAGGGCGTACGGTTTGTCCATCAGAGGGTGAAAAAGGTAACCGGAGGATCGATAGAGAAAATATCCCTGATCTACGGGGAAGACGGGAAAGAGTGGGAGGGGGACCTTATTGTCGGGGCGTTCGGGGTGAATTCAAGGATCGGGGAGAGTCTGACGATCGGTTACAAGCCCCCGAGGTGCTGGTCGGCATGCCAGACGGAAATAGAAATGTCTGAAGATTTTTCGGAAACGATCATTCAAAACAAAATACATATATTCAGTACGGATCATCCGAATATAAAATATATTGCGTTCACCCCCAAAGGAAAATTCATTACGGTAACGGCAATCGGCGAAAACGTAAAAAGGGTAGACGTCGAGGAAGCGCTGAAGGAAGATTCGATTGCTTCGTATCTTCCTTCAGGATACACATGCAAGTGCCATTGCCACCCCAGGATTCCCATAACCATTGCCCGGAATCCGTATTCCGACAGGTTCGTGATCATTGGAGACGCTTCGGCGTCAAGATACCTGAAAAACGGGATAGAATCGGCTTTTTTTACCGGGAAGTGGGCTGCCTCGACTGCGTTGCATCATGGCATTTCTGCGGATTATTTCAAAAAAAATTATTACAGCGCCTGTCGCAGGTACTTTTCTCATGACAACGTATATGGCAAGATCCTCTTTGGCATGTACGATTGCTTCTGTAAAAGCGAAAGGATTTCAAGGATAAACACGAATATTTTGCGGGAAGAACAGAAGAAGGATTATGATTCAAAATTTCTTTCGTCGGTTTTCTGGCACCTTTTCACGGGAGATGCGCCGTACGCACATATCCTTCGAGAATTCTTTCGGTGGAAGCTTTTCGTAAATATTTTCAAGGAATTCTTCAGGAGTGGCAATGCCAAGCGAACATAAGTTGATCAATGGATCCGTTGTGGCGATCGTCGGAGGGGGGCCCGCCGGTTGTTCCTGTGCCATCAAATTACGGCAGTTGGCGGAGGGAAAAGGAATCGGCCTCCGGGTTGTACTTTTTGAAGGGAAGGATTTCGATCTTCACTACAATCAATGCGTGGGCGTCTTGTCTCCACCGATTGAAAAAGTCCTCGCACAAGAGCTTTCAATATCCATACCTAAGGAATTGATCAAACGAAAAATAATGGGGTATTTTCTGAGCAGCGGTAAGAGCGAGATATTACTTAAATCGAACAATGAGGAGGATCCGACATATGTTGTAAGAAGAGTGAAATTCGATAAATTTATTATGGATGAAGCTAAAAGAAATGGCGTAGATTTAATTCAAAGCAGGGTAACGGATATCGAATTCACTGAGCGGAATTCAGGATGCAAGGTGAAGTTATACTCCGAAAGCGGCACGGTAACTGCTGACGTTGTCGTAGGCGCTTTCGGACTAGATGAAGGCTCCATTAATATGTTTGAAGATTCTACCAGGAACATTGGGCGGTATGTAAGGCCAAGGATGATCATGCATACGTTTATAACAAAAATTCATCCTGAATCTCCGGAATTCATCAATGAAAAACTTGGGGATATCATCCATGCCTTTCTCCTTTCTTCGCTTCCGAAGATCGAGTTCGGGGCGATTACGCCGAAGGGAGACCACATCATCATCAACATCGCAGGGGAACATGTGACATCCGTGGATCTTGAACGCTTTTTACGGCATCCGGCGGTGGCAAAATTCCTCCCCCCTGTACAGGAAGATATCGATCAGTTGGTGTCTTACAAGGGGCATTTTCCTACCTCTCCCGCACGGAATCCTTATGGTGACAGGTATGTGACCGTCGGCGATTCGACGGGTTGGTTACGGCCATTTAAAGGGAAAGGGATCACGACGGCCGTAACAACAGGAATTTCTGCCGCAAAAGCCATGATGAACCATGGAATATCAAAAAAAAGCCTGGATGCTTACGCGGCAGAGTGCGAATATCTTACAAAAGACTATCCGTACGGATCTATGGCAAGGTTTTGTTCCAACCTTTCCATAAAGACGAATTACTATGATTTCCTTCTGGAATATGCAAAAAAAGAAGAAAGGCTTGCAAAAATTTTCTACGATTCCGTATCTGGGCACCGAAGCTACAAGGATATCCTTTTTGAAAAGGGGAATTTCGGTCTTTTTGCCAAATTAGGCGCAAATTTTATTGGAAATATCGTCCGAAGGTAGTTGCTCCCATTGAGGTGTCGCTATTCATGGTGCTTCTGCACCAACGGTCGCCGCTGGCGGTAGAGTTCCAGCGGCCGACTTTGCGGGAACTGCCGTTCGACTTCCGTGATGACCGCATCGGCTTCGGCGAAGCGCTCTTGGCGGTCGAGCAGTTCGGCCAGGAAGATGAGACCCTTTTCCTGGGCGGGCGCCGGCAGGTCCCCAGCGAGGCACGCCCGCTGTGTGTCTTCCGCTTCCCGGATCCGTT
>CAZOEH010000436.1:0-2981 GCA_964578785.1 uncultured Desulfonema sp.
CCATGCCGGCCTGGAGCTTCTGGGCCTGCTTCATCATATTCCCGATTCCCTTCATAAAAATTCCTCCTATAAAATCTTTGCGTCCTGCACCCTGCCGTGAAAAATTTCAACAGCATCGGTGACAAGCGGATTGTTCAGCGCTTCATTTATCAATTGGTTCGATTCGGTCTTTTTTGAGGGGAGGCCATCTTCGGTCTTTTTTTTCTCTTCAAGAATAATTTCGACATCTTTCCCAAAAAACTCCCGGCAGACCCTTTTTAAAATCTCCATGTTTTTACTGTTTTTTATTCTGCTTAAATTAAATCCATTCCCATCAACATCTATCTCGAGTCTGTTCCCGTCAATTGCCCTTATTGAACACTTTGTCATATTTGCAGCAAGTGAAGGGTGTTTTTCGGAAATAACTGCAAACAACCCTTCCCATATTGTAATAAAATCGTTGCTTTTACCAGAGTCATTTGCCATTTGAGACGCTTTAGCGACAGCCTCATATCCTCGTTTTTCATACAGGTCAACAGCCTTTTCAGATATCCTGTTTTTTGAATATTCATTTTCACCGCTACCGTAACCTGTCCCTGTTTCAGAAATTTTATTCCTCCGCTCCGGGGGAAGCTTTTGTCTGAGCCCTTCGATTTTTTCTATAAGAAGATCGATCGGCAATGAAGGCTTAATCTGAAACATGCTGAAAAAGACCATTTCGAGGGATAGCTTAGGGTTCGGCGAAAATCTCACAGCCGGTTCTTCCCTGTAAAGAAGATCAAAAATCTGATTTAATAATGTTGCCGGAACATCTTTTACCTGTTCCTTCATCAGGTCTATTTCATGAGGAGGCAAATTAATGAGCTTATTTAAATTCTTATCCATTTTCACGACAAGAAGATTCCGGAAATGCTCCATAATATCAGAATATAGCTCTTTAATGTTATAACCGTTTTCATAAAGATCATCAAGGGAGTCGAGAAGTACATTCATATCCGAATTCAGAATTGCTTCGGAAATTCTGAAAATTATCCTTCTATCTACTATGCCGAGAATATTACGCAGATTTTCATCGGTAGCCGGACCGTCGGAACTGCTCAAAACAAGGTCAAGAAGGCTTAACGCATCCCTCATGCTGCCTCCGGCAGCCCGTGCAATCAACAGCAGATTCTCCTCTGAAATTTCAACGCCTTCTTTTCCGCAAATAGAGACCATCTGTCCCGTAATCAAATCGATACTGATTCTTTTAAAATCATGCCTCTGGCATCTTGATAAGATCGTTACCGGAATTTTATGAGGTTCTGTTGTTGCGAAGACAAACATGACATGAGGGGGAGGCTCCTCAAGGGTTTTTAACAGAGCATTAAACGCTGGAGTGCTGAGCATGTGAACTTCATCAATAATATAGATCTTATATTTGCTATATGCAGGTTTGTATTTTACATTATCCCTGAGGTCCCGGACATTCTCAACCCCGTTATTTGACGCTCCGTCTATTTCAAGCACATCCACTGAATTACCCGAAGTAATCTCTGTACATGACCTGCATACATTGCATGGAGCCGGGGTAGGACCATTAATACAATTCATTGCCTTGGCAAGTATACGGGCAACTGTCGTTTTCCCGGTACCTCTGGGGCCCGAAAAAAGAACTGCATGCGCAACCCGGCCGGCCAGTATTGCGTTGGTTAGAGTCCGTGTAACATGCTCCTGACCTGTAACAGTGTCAAAAGTTTGAGGACGATACTTGCGGGCAAAAACAAGATAGGACATGATAAAATTCCCCTGTACTGATCGTTTCTTTGAGAGTTTTGACCAACTAATATTATGTCACATCGGGGATTTGAAAAACCGGAAATCTTTTGTTGGCGGAGAGAGAGGGATTTGAACCCTCGGTGCCGCTTTTGGCAGCACACACGATTTCCAGTCGTGCTCCTTCAGCCGCTCGGACATCTCTCCTGAAACAAATCGAACCGGGTTATATACCGGTTCTCAACCCTTGATGAATGCGCATAAAGCCTATCAATCCTGACAGCCTGACAGTTTCGCAAAAAAGGCAGCTACGGCTTTTTACAAATCCATCAATTTACAGCAATCCAATATCATTTAATGGCGGAGAGGGTGGGATTTGAACCCACGATCCCGTTTTTGACAGGATACCGCTTTTCGAGAGCGGGGCCTTCAGCCGCTCGGCAACCTCTCCAAAACTCACCGGATTGAAGCTTCCCGCTGTAAGCAGTGGAAAGCAGACTCGCCGTTTTGGTTCAAAATGGAGGTTTCAATATAACGTTTGGATGTTAGCTGTCAATGATGTTCTTTACATTCTTTTCGTTCCACATTCAACGTATTTTTAATTCCTTCATCCCAGCTAATTGGAGAAGATATTTATTTTTTAACTTGAACTGCCACATTCTTTCTAGTATCAGTTCCCATCATTTTTTATCAAAGAAGGAAGGAAAAATAAACATGGCAGAGGTCATCCCTTTCAAGGGGATTCTTTATAATACGGAAAAAATTAGCGGTTTGGCAGATGTTGCAACACCTCCATATGATGTTATCTCTCAAGAGGAACAAATTAATTATCATAACAGGCATCCTCATAATATAATTCGTCTTATTTTGGGCAATGAAACAGAATCCGATGATGAAGAAAACAACCGCTACACAAGAGCGGCCGCTTTTTTTAATGAATGGCTCACTGATGATGTGCTCGTGCAGGATAATGCCCCAGCTTTTTACCTTTCTTCTGTTGAGTTTTCAATTGAAAAGAGGATGATCAGACGTTTTGGAATTATAGCTTGTGTAAGGCTTGAGCCATTTGAAAAAGGAATAATTCTCCCCCATGAAAAGACTTTTTCAAAGGTAAAATCGGAGCGGCTTCAGCTTATGAAAGCTTGCCATGCCAATTTCAGCCCTGTTTTTTCACTTTTTCCAGGCAAAATCGATTCGCTTTCTGTTCTTGAAAAATCAGCCTTGTCCGGAACCGCCCACTCAGATTTTAC
>CAZOEH010000437.1:0-2951 GCA_964578785.1 uncultured Desulfonema sp.
AAAAAACGGTTGCCGGAATAAATATCGCTGTTCAGCGAAGCAGGGTCTGTGAGAGTGAAACCCGGAGGCAACATCACAGAGGATGTTATAGAATAGCTGCTCGTGCCCCAGTCAATAAGGCCAACCTTCACGCTGAGGTTGTTGCCAGAACAGGTCTTTGGCGCGGTGTCCTCAAGCGAATAGAGGTCAGGGGTGAATTTCTGGATCCTGTGATTCTGGGTATCCGCCACATAAACATTGCCGTTTTTATCTAAAGCAATCCCGTACGGCAGTGAAAACCTGCTGTTTTCTGTCCCCGGATCGTAAATTCCTCCTGTCGATCCCCAAGATGCAAGCAGATTCCCGGTGGCGGGATCAAATTTCGTAACCCTATGGCTGAATGTATCTGCGACATAGATATTGCCATTATCTCCGACTGTCACATCAAAAGGATGATAGAGAATTCCATCTCCGATTATCTTCCCTGTGGGCTTGCCAGTCATGTCATATTGTATTACAGAGTCTTCGTACTTCCCGCTAACGTCAAACGTTGAGACGTATATAAAACCATTTTTTTCATCCAGAGCTATCCCTGTAGAATAATAGGTGATGGCCCAGCCGGCCAGCTTGTTGCCGCCTGGATCAAGTTTGTAAAGTTTGTCTGTACCGGCATCTACGACATAGATATTGCCGACGGAATCAACAGCTATTCCCTGAAGACCGTATTTGTAAAGCAAAGGATCAAAGTTTATCTGCCACTTCGCCTGAAATGTTCCGTCCGGCAGGAACTTTTGCACATTCCTGTTTGCATTGTCCAGCACGTATACATTCCCGCTTTTGTCTACGGCAGCGGCAATCGGATACCTGAATTGTCCATCTCCGTCACCGTAACTGCCCCAAACATCGAGGACCCGCATGCTCAGATTCATCTTAATGACCCGCTGATTGCCGGAATCCGCAACATACATGACCTTATTATCTCTGTCAAGACCGATTTTTGTGGGGTACCGTAACCCGGTATCTCCGGAGGAGTCGCAGCCCCATTGGGTGGAAGGTGAGGGGGGGCTTGTTGTTAAGTCAAATCTCACTATCCTGCTGTTGTCGTCATCGGCTGCATAAAGCCAGCCGTTATTATTATCTACCGCCAGGGCGGAAGCAAACTGCAACTGCCCGTTTCCAGTGCCCCGCTCGCCGATAACTCTCACGAAATTCCCGTCAAGGTCGAAGACCTGGATCCTGCTATGTTCGCCGTCTGCTACATAGAGCAGATCATTGTAAACTGCCACGCCTTCCGCCATATAAAACTGGCCGTATCCGGGTCCCATCGGCCCCCAGGAGCTGACAGGAACGCCGTCGGCAGTCAATTTTTTCACCATGTTGGCTTTTTGGTCCAAATCCGTTACGTAGATATAGCCTTTATGATACGTAATGCCCCACGGGGCGCGAAATCCAGTCCATGTGGCTACAAGATTATGTAAGCTGTTGAATTTTTTGACCGCATTATTGCGTCTGTCGGTAACGTAGACATTGCCGGAATTATCGGTGGCTACACCCAGGGGACGATTCAAACTTCCCGTGATCGTCTCTTTGAAGGTCCCGTTCGAATAGTAGACACAAACCCTGTTATTGGACGTGTCGGTGACATATAGATTGCCGCCGGGGTCCGTAGTCATTTCCATGGGATAGGAGAGGGACGTGCCGTCGCACGAGGATGTTGTCCAGAGTATAGCGCCTGAGGAATTATATTTAATGATACGCTGGTTGTAAGTGTCCGATACATAGACGTTCCCTTCATTATCTGTAGTTACACCTCGCGCTATATTGAGTTGCGTAGATAGCTCGGGCTTTTCATCCCCCCATTTATAAAGGAAGTGGTAATCTTCGCAATAAGCCACACTGACTGACAACGCACTCATCAAAGTTGCGCCGCACAGGACCAAAACTCTTATTATATTTCTGACTGACATTAATGCCCTCCCCTTGCTGCTATCTTGCTGGTATCATAACTATGAGGTCCAACAAAAATCAAAATACCCGAAGCCCGATGCAGGCCCTGATAACGAGGGCGGCTTTTACTCCCGGCTTATCCCAGATTCACCATCAAACCACAGAGAACTCAGAGTAACTGATGGATATTAAAAATAAAACAGCAAATTAGATTTTCATCTCAGTGCTCTCGTTGGTGAAAGCTCCTTTTTCTGCTTCTTTCTCTAACATCTTGAGAACACAGAGAAATCCTCTGTGCGCTCTGTGTTTGTTTTTTTAGGCGGTGGATTGTGATTCCGCCCGCTGAGCCTGAAGAATGTTGTATAATCAATTTGCTATGAAGAAGTATATAAAAGAAATCAGTGAAATAATACGGTACCGTGATCTCCTGAGAAATCTTGTTGCCAGGGACATAAAGGTGAGGTACAGGCGGTCTTTCCTCGGGTTCGTATGGGTGATGCTCAATCCTCTTCTTATGATGCTTATTTTATATGTTGTGTTTTCGGAACTTTTTAAAGTATCCACAAAAAACTTTACGGTCTACCTTTTGTCAGGCATTACCCTGTGGCATTTCTTTTCTCAAAGCACTATGTCAACGGTCGGGAGTTTCCTGGGCAACGGCAATCTCATTAAAAAGATTTACCTGCCGAAAGCCATTCTGCCTCTTTCCGCAAATTTGTCCGCCTTGATAAACCTGGTATTTTCAATTTTTCCCCTTGTCGCGGTACTTATCTTCAGCAGCACCCCGGTCAGTCCCAGTTTTTATCTCATTCCCTTTGTGCTTATTCTCCTTTTCATTTTTTCCTTCGGCATATCCCTTTTTCTTTCAACCCTCACAGTATTTTTTCATGACACTGTTCATATATATGAAGTGGTCCTTTTAGGGTGGATGTATGCCACCCCAGTGTTTTATCCCGAGTCTATAATACCGCAAAAATTCAGTATCATCCTGAAATTTAATCCCTTATATTAGTACATGCGCCTTT
>CAZOEH010000438.1:0-2946 GCA_964578785.1 uncultured Desulfonema sp.
TGTAAGTCCGTAAGCCTCAACCATTTTCCCGCGTGTATTGGCTTCAAATCGTGTCTGAATCTCCGGAGCAAGAGGAGCGGCCGCGCTTGCTGCAAACCGCAGAGAGCTCATATCATATTTCTGCCTCTCCGGATGATTATTAAAGCCCACAAACATAGCAGGAACGCCGAGATAGTATGTTACATGATGCTTTTCTATAGCCATAAGAACATGCTTCATGTCACGCGGATTGGGAATAAGAACTGTAGTCAACCCGCCCGCAATGGATGTATTCAGAATAATGGCAAGCCCGTAAATATGGAAAAAAGGCATTGCCGCGAGCATGATATCCTCTCCCCTCCTGCTTTTTGCCCATATATTCAGAAGGCATGCGTTGAAGACCTGACTTGAGTGGGTATGCTGCGCTCCCTTGGGTTTGCCTGTAGTGCCGCTTGTATAAATAAGCGTCGAAGTATCATCAGGCTTTATATCTACAGTTTCAGGCATACCGGGCGATATATTCATGATATCCTGAAACCGGTATGTCTCTTTGTCGCCCGATATATCAATCCGGTGCCCCTCTTTCTTCTCCCTGGTCAAACCGAAAAGCATCTTCAGTAAAGACGGAAAATACTCTTTAATGTTGGTAACTATAACCCTTTTCAGGCAGGTGGTTTTACGAATGTTTCTGACGCGCTCATAGAGGCTGCTCATTACTATAAAAGTGCCGGCGCCTGAATCATTAATCAGATATTCAATTTCTCTTTGCACATAAAGCGGATTGCAGCAAACAACAATCGCTCCTATTCGCCATGTCGCGTATGCTGCAATAATAAACTGCGGACAGTTCGGGAGCATGATGGCGACTCTCTCCCCTTTCTTTATGCCCATTTTCTGAAGACCGGCCGCAAAGCGGTTAACGGCCCCGTTCAATTCTTTGTAAGTAAGGATTTCATCCAAAAGAAGCGAACCGACCCTTGCACCGAATACGGTTGCTGCGCGATCAGGATATTTGTCCGCGGAATCCTTCAAAAACCGGTCAATCGGAACCTGCGGGAAATCAATAACCGCCGGAACCCCTTTGTCGTAATGCTTAATCCAGGGTTTTTCCATTGCAGAGACTCCCTTCATGTTTTTTGGGATTGATTCGTCGCGTCTATATCATAAGTCATATCAATAAGCAATAAGGCGGGGTGGGCGGCTTTATTCTTGCAATCCGCTTACTTCAAATATCCTAACAGCCTGTGATTTGCCTTTGACTTTTTATGCTGTTATAGAAAACGGGCTCTCAAAATATAGCATTTAGATACTTGACTTCAGATGTAAAAGGCCCGGAGATACATCGAATTTTGCCGTGTTTTTTTACATCAGTACCAATGACAGGTTACGCCGCTTTTTGAATTTCATTCGATTCATATTCAGGAAACATAATTATAGCAGGATGCACATTAAATGCTTTGGCGAGTTGCACCGCCCTCTTTTTACCGATTTCCAATTTGTCATTCTCAAGCAAACTGATATTTTTCGCATTAATTGAGGAATATTTCGATAATTCCTCTTGCGTCCATCCTTTTAAATCGCGCAACATCTTAATTACCTCTCCGGTAGTTAAAATCGCATGTTGTTTTGCGGGTTTAAAATCTGATTTGTTAGTTTTCATTTTTTTAACTTCCTAATATTTATGAGGCGTTATATCAATCACACAAACTGTAACCATCTCTTTTTCGATAGAATAAATAACACGATATTGAATGTTCAGCCGCGACGATCGTTTTCCCTCAAACGCTCCCTTTAATTTTTCATCATGAAAACCGGGGAATTCTCTTAATTTTTCCGGCCCGTGACGAAAAACAATATCTTTCCAAAGTTCGTATTTTTTTACGACCTGCAACGGTAATTTGCCAATTGTCTTATCTAAGTCGCGATGTTCTTTTATGCGCCACATTATCAATATTAATAACTTATTATAATTGGTAAGTCAAGTCCGGGAAGCTGGCTTTTGGAATAAAGCATTCAGACATTTGACTTAAAACGTAAACGGCGTTTCCCTGCTATCGCCACAGGTTCATTCATTCGTGATTTTCTCGACATGAATCCAAATAGGTGCTGTTTTCATTTTGCCGGACCACACCCGTTTGGTTTTTCCGGGGAATACGGAGGTTGTTGCTCTTTGGCATTTGGGCTTACCCAGAACATGAAAGTAAAACGATCCGGCAACCAAAGACCACAACCCAGCTTTCAGAATCTTCGGCATCGTTGTTACCGCACCTAACGCTTAACTGTGCAGTGCGACTTTTTGCATCAGCACCAGTGACAGGTTCTGCTTCAATTGATCATTAGGTATTAATGACGTAATTCAGCGTCAATTTTTTCTGAAATAAATATTTTTAATAGTGACTGGTAGGGAACATCGCGTTTGTTTGCAAGCACTTTCAACTCTTCAATCATTGATTCAGGCAGACGAAGGGATATCGATCTGGTTGAAGGTTTCAACTTTGGCAAAATCGTATCTTCGGCATCAGACCAATCCAGATATTCTGAAGAATCGTGTTTTTGCCAAAAAAGCCGCTCCTCAGCTTCATTTTTAAATTTGGGGATTTTCTTTTTCATTTTTTAAACCTTTCTATCTCCGAATCGGTCATGTCCCGTGCGGAAATGATTCTGATTTTTTCGTTTCGAACGGTAAATACAGCAAAAAGCAATCGATCTATATTTGTCCGACCAAGTACGTAATATCGATTTTCGAATTGGGGGGCAGATAGGGGACGTATTAAATATTCTAACTTATTTCTTAAGAAGCAAATAATTGTTCTCCTTTGAGATCTTCTCTCCCCGTACCACAGCTTTCCCAATAGCCGGAACCGATTGATCCAGCCGCCGGGTAAGCGATATCATCGTCATCCCCAATTCCCTCACCGCCCAATAACATAAAAGACTACGTGCCTTCACAGCTTCCTTATGCTTTCC
>CAZOEH010000439.1:0-2944 GCA_964578785.1 uncultured Desulfonema sp.
CGTGCTCTTATTATGGATTACCGGCCCTGATATAATGGCGGATGCCGTTGAAGGTGCCCTGCCCTATCCCTTCAACTTTCTTTATCTCGTCGATATCCTTAAAGAGCTTATGGGCTTTCCTGTATTCGACTATTTTCACGGCGACGACAGGACCTATGCCCGGGAGCTTTACTAGATCGATGAGTTTTACATTATTTATATTTAACGGTTCCTTCAGTTCCGTCTTCATTATTTCGCTTTTGAATTTATCATAATGCTTTTCCAGGTGTTTTTTCGCCTCCTCCCTGTTTTTGATGTCGATCCAGGTCTCTTTATCAAAAACACCAAGCATGTATATCACCTGCTCATTGTCCAGTTTTCCGCCCGAATCATGATGGGGGGAATGGCGAATCTTTTCGCCTTTCGTATTTTTCTCGATCACGGCAAAGGCTTCATCGGAGAGGAATCGGAGGTCTGCTTCTTTACAGAAAACGTTTGTGGCAAACAGAAGGATTAAGGCGATTACAGAAAGGTTTTTTATTATAGCTGTCATCTTTATTCTCCGGTTTCAATCAGGGACATCAATTATATAGTTATAACAAGTCTGTAATTTACCACGAAGAACTCAAAAAACACGCCTGATCTTCTATTATGCTATGAAGAAGGGGTCTCAGAGAGAACCGCCCCTGACTTTATTCCTTCCTTCCTGCTTTGCCTGATACAGATATTTGTCGGCCTTGTTTATAATGTTTTCAACCACAATATCATCGCATGCAGGCAGAGTATCAAAACCGGTAACACCGAAGCTGGCGGTAATGTTAATCGCCTTGTCTTTATAAATGATGCTGCTTTCTGAAACAACAAGCTTAAGTTTTTCGGCCAGAACCATAGCGCCCTTCAAATCTGTTTCAGGAAGAGCTATCAGAAATTCCTCACCGCCATATCGTGCGACCCAGTCGACGTTATTTCGTATCGATTCTTTTAATAATCTTACAAATTCACGGAGAACATGATCTCCTGTCTGATGCCCGTATAAATCATTAACTTTTTTAAAATTATCTATATCGCTAATGATGACAGCCAAAGGATGCTTGTAACGATGCGCTCTTTTAATCTCTCTGGGAAGATGTTCGCCTATATACCCCCTGTTGTAACATCCTGTGAGATGATCGGTGATGGACAGTATCCGGATCTCCTCATTCGCCTTTTTCAGTGATCTTTCCAGCTTAAGAATCCGTACTCCGGTATTAAGACGCGCCATAAGCTCGGGTTGATTTACCGGCTTGGTAAGATAGTCGTCCGCCCCGGCTTCAAGCCCTTTAATTATATCATCCTTGGAATCTTTTGAGGTAAGCAGAATAATAAAAACGTAGCGGTCAAGGGAGAGATTTCTTATCGCCCGGCAAAGCTCAACGCCGTCCATTTCAGGCATCATCCAGTCGGTTATCACGATAGGATAAAATTTTTCTTCGAATTTATGAAGAGCATCACGGCCGTTTTCAGCAGACGCAACCTCGTAGCCCGCTTTCGAAAGCGAGATACTCATCATCTTCTGAATAATCGGATTGTCATCAACTATAAGTACAGGAAAGTTACGCATATATTTTCAGTTATAATGATATTTATATAAAATCAATAAATATATATGCCTCCGCCCGGCTCATTAGGAGAGCGGAGAACGCCCTGTTTTCTTCAACCGCAATGGCATTCGGAATTAAATTTTGGAATCTGAAGGATTTTTTGAAACTATTTCCTTTAAAACCGGATCTTCTTTCAGCCTGTCAAGGGATGAAATCAGTTCACCGAATTCAGATGTCGTTTTAAACTCCATATTAATAATAAAGGTATTTCCTTCAAAGTCTGCGGGCGGTATGAGCTTTATCCCTCCGGGCAGCGCAAGTTTTCTTAAATTTCTCCTGAAATCATCTTCAGCCTTCATGATTGCCGGAAAACGCCTCAATTTGAGATACTCTCTTATTTTATGAGTTTTCCTGTTCCGGTCTGAATTTTCATCCGAAAGAATATTCTGGAAATCAATTCCGTTAATCAGCTCCGTCATCGAAATCCCTTCACGCACGGCTATCTCGTAGGAGAGCGTCAGGAATTCCCTCTGCTTGTTGAGGCTCAGTTTTAAACCGTCGAAAATTTCGGCAAACCGGACTCCGGACCGATCATACTCGGGTTTGACAAGTTCAAGGGCCATCGCCATCGAAACAGATCCTGAAAGAATGTATTGCTGCAACTGTTCCGGAAGATCACATAATCTTATTATCTTTCCGATAAGAGCCGGGTTATCAGAAAGGCCCAGCAGAGAAATAACCTCCGGAAGATCCTTAGCGTTGCTCAAGCCGGACAGTATTTTATAACATCTTGATAATTCGATTAAATTCAAAGGTCTCTGTAGAAAATTATCGGCGATCGCAAGTTTCGCACACTCCAGCCTGTCCGCATCCGGTTCCACAACCCTTGCGGGAATATTCGTCCAGCCGATATTTACGGCAGACCGGACTCGCCTGAATCCGCTGATAATTGAAAACACTGATTTATTCCTGAGTACAATAGGCGGGTTGATAAGACCTGAATTTCTTATTGAACAGGAAAGGCCTTCAATATTATCTTCAGTTGTTATCCTGAATGCCCGATCCTCAATATCTACCGAGGAGAGGCGGATAATTTCATCCTTCCGGATCATAATTCGGAGCCGGTAAGACGCTTAAGAGCTTCCATGTATTTGCTGCGGGTGTTCTCTATGACATCTTTCGGGAGAGACGGAGCAGGCGGCTTCCTGTTCCATTTAATGGAGATGAGATAATCCCTTAAATACTGCTTGTCGAAACTCAACTGGGGTCCGCCCGGTTTATATGAATCCTTAGGCCAGAATCTCGAGGAATCGGGGGTCAGGACCTCATCTATTAAGATTACTTCATTTTCGACGATTCCGAATTCAAATTTCGTATCGGCAATA
>CAZOEH010000440.1:0-2938 GCA_964578785.1 uncultured Desulfonema sp.
TCTTCCCTTAAGCGCTTGACTTCCGTTGCATCTGCAGATATTTCAAGCACAAGTTCAACTTCATTATTCTTGCTGCGTATAGGAGCGGTATGCACTATAACCGGCACTTCTTCGCCGGAAAGATATTTGATTTTTTCCTGACTTCGTTGTCCCTTTCCGGTCCTGAATGTTTTTTCAACGGAGCATTCTGAACGCCCCGATGTTTTTTTGCTGTATATCTCACAGCTGTTAAGGCCGACCTTATCTCCAAGCCTTTCCTTATAAAGCTGGTTTGTCGTCACGATTTTAAGATCCCTGTTGTGTATTGCCACAAGACAGGGCATCTCATTGAAGTATTGAATTCCTCCTTCATAACCTCCTGCAAAATTCCAGATTGCCGAAGAAAGACCCTCAATTGCCTGGCCGACAGCCGCGAGCCTTTCAACCTCGATGAGCCTTTCAGACTGCTCCTTAACCATTGTTTCAAGGTTTTCAGTATAATTCCTTATCTGCTGCCGCATGTCGATTCTTTCATGGGCTCTCTTCAGCGCTATTTCAAGGACATCGTCGTTTATAGGCTTTGTGACAAAATCTGTTGCCTCATACTTCAAACTCTTGATTGCAAGGTCCATGTCACCGTGGCCGGTGATCATGATTACTTCAGTCTCTGGATTAAGTTCTTTGATCGTGCGAAGGAGGGTAACACCGTCCATTCCCGGCATTTTAATATCGGTTAAAACTATTGGCGGGGTGATTTTTTCAAAAAGGGAAAGGGCTTCTTCACCGCTTTCGGCCGTAATGACATCGTAACCCATATCGGCCAGGGATATGCCGAGAACCTTTCTGATTCCTTCCTCATCATCCACAAGGAGTATTTTTTTGCCCATTATCTTTTCGTCCGTTCTATCCGATTGTACTTTTAAGTATGCCGAGCAGTTTATCCGGATCAAACGGTTTGGCAAGGTAGGCGACGGCATTTTTTATGGAAAGGTGCCGGCCGGCCATTCCGCTGATAACTATAACCGGAATATCCTTGAATTCCTTGTTTTTTGATATTTTCCGGTAAAAATTGGTGCCCCATTCTTCAGCCATCTGAAGATCGAGAGTGATAAGGTCGGGCTTTTCCTTTTTTAAAACTTCGTACCCTTCCACTCCATCAGAAGCCGAAACGGTTTCATAGCCATTGTCGTTAAGAAGGCTCACAAGATACTTCACGATAATCGGATCATCATCAATGACAAGAATCTTTTTTGCCATGGTACACCTCACTTTTTAAGTTAGTAAGTCAGAGATTATTATCTGCGCTTTTCTATCCCTCGAGGAGATACTAAAAAAGAGATGCAGGAAATAATTTTGCAAACTTACTCATACCCCTCAAAGGGGTACTGAAAAGAGTCCCGTTTGTCGGGGTTAGGTATATAAAATTTTTCACTTGACGTGGCACTCACTGCACATAACCGGACCGGCTTTTTTATCCTCGTGGCATCCCTTGCACCGGAGATGGTATTTTGTAACGAGAGGCACAGGATCTCCGTTAATTTTATGGCATTCGGAACATTCCATATCTTCGGATGTCTCATCTTCCACCTTAACTCCATCTTTATATACATGATGGCAGGTTCCGCAATCGTCGATTTCAGCTTTTTCGTTATGTTCATCATGTAAAAAAACGGCGCCGGGCCTCATCTTGGTTTTGAAAGCGCTGTCCTGAACCAATTTGACATTTTCCTGGGAATAGGCGGTCACTACAACTACAGCAGCAGCCGTTACTGCAATCGTATACAGTGTCCATATATTTTTTTTCATTTAAAACCCCCTTGTTATTTACAAATACAAAGCGGTAATTCTATTCCGGTTTTTCCATGGTTTCATAAATTATATCACCGAGAAATTTTATGTCCATATCAAGCCCGTAGTGATGAACGATATCTTCAAGTCCTCCATGGCAGTTATGGCATGGGGCAATGATCGTTTCGGCTCCTCTTGCCTTTGCCGCGAAGAGCTGCTCGGCCTTTATCCTGTTTCCGTCGACACGCGTCATCTTGTAAGGCGGGCCGCAGTTGATAACTCCTCCTCCGGCGCTGCAGCAATAATTATGTTCACGGTTAGGATGCATTTCAATCAGTTTTTCACATGTTGCGTTTGTGACATAGCGCCCCATCTCATGGAGTCCTCTGCCGCGAACAGTGTTGCACGGATCATGGAAAGTAACAGGCTTTTCGTATTTTTTTGCTATTTTGATTTTTCCGTCTCTGATCAATTCATAATAGAATTCGATGGCATGAACTATTGGTATGGGAGGCATCTTCCACCCCAGGGCCCTGTTGCCGACATCATAAACCGAGCGGAAAGCATGGCCGCATTCTCCCATGACGATCTTTTTAACTTTCAGCCTCGATGCGGATTCATAGTGAACTTTTTTCAACCGGGCCATCATCTCAAAGTCACCGGTGAACATGCACATATCGCTGTTATCCCACCCGGGTGTTGCTGGCATTGTCCAGTCTACGCCTGCCGCGTGCATAATGACCGCGGCCTGATAAATTAGCTGGGCGCGGAATTTCGGCTCGGGGCCTATTACGGAATAATAGATTTCGGCGCCCTCTTTTTCGAGCGGTATTCTCAAATTCGGTATTTCGCCGCGCGCTTCATCTTCCTGCCAAATCAGGCTGTCTATCCATTCATCATCTTTGACCCACATCTGGTTGATTGTGGCGGAATGGCTGTGGGCCGTGTCCTGGATATATTGAGGAGTCACCCCGAGCTTGTGGCATATTCTCCGCATTGTGATGAGAAGATATGCTATATCAATTCCGAACGGACAATACATGGCGCAACGCCTGCAAAGGTTGCATTCGGTTGAAGCGATTTCAGACGCCCTTTTTATAAATTCGGCGTCAACTTTTCCCTTTTTATTTAATATTTCCCAGATAGTCTGCTTTACTTTTCCGGCAGGAGA
>CAZOEH010000441.1:0-2922 GCA_964578785.1 uncultured Desulfonema sp.
AGCCCGGATTCGGAAAGGATTTTTCTTCCGGCCTCCACGTTCGTTCCTTCCATGCGGATTACGACAGGCACATTCATGCCCGTCTTTCTCGCGGCCTGCACAACCCCTTCCGCGAGCACGTCGCACCTTAAGATGCCGCCGAATATATTTATGAAGATTCCCTTTACATTTTTATCCCCGAGAATGATCCTGAAACCGTTCTCAACCATCTCGGCGCTCGCGCCGCCCCCTACATCAAGAAAATTGGCCGGTTCGGCTCCCGCAAGCTTGATAATGTCCATCGTCGCCATCGCAAGGCCCGCGCCGTTTACCATATTTCCGACATTCCCATCCATTTTGATGTAATTTAAATTGAACTTTGACGCCTCCACCTCAAGGGGATCCTCTTCGTCCGTATCGCGGTATCCCATAACATCCTTGTGCCGGAAAAGGGCGTTGTCGTCGAAGTTTATCTTTGCATCGAGAGCGATAACCGAGCCTTCCGCCGTAATAACAAGAGGGTTTATTTCGAGAAGGGAGCAGTCATAGTCAACAAAAAGAGTGTAAAGGTTTTTCAGCATTGCGGAGAATTCCTTTACCGCGCCGGCAGGCAGATTAAGGCCGAAAGCCGCGTCCCTGCAGTGATACGGGTAAATTCCGGCGAGGGGATCCACAAAAATCTTTATGATTTTTTCCGGGCTTTTTTCGGCAACCTCTTCTATATCCATGCCTCCGGCCTCACTTGCCATTATTACAATCTTGGCGGAAGCCCTGTCCGGTATAATTCCAAGATAAAGCTCTTTTTGTATTTTCAAGCCCTGCTCAACAAGCACTTTTTTCACAAGCCTTCCTTCAGGCCCCGTCTGGTGTGTAACAAGTTTCATGCCTATTATCTTTTTAGCAAGGGATTTCGCTTCATCGGAAGAACCGGCAAGCTTTACTCCTCCTCCTTTACCCCGGCCGCCCGCATGGATCTGCGCCTTTACAACAACAGGAAATGCTCCGAGCGCAGACGCAATTTTGCCGGCCTCTTCAGGGTTAAAAGCCACCCCGCCCGAAGGTATAGGAACACCGTATTTTTTAAACAGCTCTTTTGCCTGGTATTCATGAATTTTCATTCCGTTATTTCCCTATGATCATTATCAATCGCATCGTACAAAGCCGAAAATCCGACGGCAAAGTAAAAAGTTTATTATGCAAGGCGCGCGAATCTTGAGGAATGAAGCGTACATATTAGTACGCTGCAATGACGAAAGATGAAGCGTAACACAGCAGAATGACTTTTTAAGAAGCCGTCAAAATCCGGAGTTATAATTACATGCTCTATTCAAAAGTTCACATGGAATCGTTCGGCTATGAACTGGCGCCCAATGTTATTACATCAGACGATCTGGAAAAGCGCCTCGAACCTCTTTATGAAGCGCTCAATTTTCAAAAAGGCCAGCTTGAAGCCATAACCGGAATCCGCGAACGCCGTTTCTGGGATAAGGGTTTCAGGATGGGTGACGGCGCGATATCGGCAGGCAGAAAATCTATCGAGGACTCGGGTATTTCCGCCGACGATATCGGTATGCTGGTTTACGGCGGCGTATGCAGGGATAATCTTGAGCCTGCCACGGCCTGCGCTGTAGCAGACGGCCTAGGCCTTTCGCCTGGCGCTCATATATTCGATATTTCAAACGCATGCCTTGGAGTTTTGAACGGCATGATACAGGTCGCAAACGCCATTGAACTCGGCCATATAAAAGCCGGTCTCGTAGTATCATGCGAATCGTCCCGTCAGATAGTCGACTCGACCATAGAACGCCTCCTTAAATCGAAAAACATGGAGATGTTCAGGAAAACCGTTGCAACGCTGACAGGAGGCTCGGGCGCAGCCGCCGTTCTTCTTGCCGGCGAATCCGTTTCGTGTTCGGAACACAGACTGCTTGGCGGTGTAATAAAAAACGCGGCGGAGCACCACAGGCTCTGCAGGTGGGGTCCCGATACCGGAATACCGGCCAGCGGACTTCATGTGATGGAAACCGATTCGGTCGGAGTGCTGAAAAACGGGGTTCTGCTCGGAACGGAAACATTCAAAGAATTCAGGCGTGAGCTCTCATTATCCGAAGGCAAGCCTGACAAGATAATTTGCCATCAGGTGGGTTCCGCTCACCAGAAAACGATTCTTGAATCGCTCGGCATTCCGAAAGAGAAGGATTTCACCACGTATCAGTATCTTGGTAATATCGGCACCGTTTCTCTTCCGATTACTGCTGCCATTGCGGCAGAGCGCGGTTTTTTTGAAAAAGAGGATCTCGTAGGTTTTTTTGGAATAGGAAGCGGCCTTAACTGTCTGATGCTCGGCATAAAATGGTAGAAGAAAAGCACATCGATATTTCCGGCATAAAAAACCTTTATCCATTCAAATCCAATTATACGGAGATAAGAGGGATAAAATACCATTATATCGACGAGGGATCGGGAAAGCCTGTTCTGATGATTCACGGGAATCCGACATGGTCTTTCTATTTTCGCTCCCTCATAAAGGATCTTTCACCGGAATTCCGCACAATAGCTCCTGATCATATAGGCTGCGGCCTTTCCGGAAAACCCGGTGAATCCGATTATGATTACAGGTTAAAAAGCCGTATCGAAGATATCGGTTCATTCCTCAGCCGGCTCAAATTAACCGGCAAAATTACTCTTATTCTCCATGACTGGGGCGGAATGATAGGCATGGCATATGCAGTAAAAAATCCTGAGAAAATAAGCTCTCTGGTTATAATGAATACCGCGGCCTTTTTTCCGCCCGGCGGAAAAATGAAGATACCGTTGAGACTTAGAATGATACGGAACCCCGGCCCTTTTGCAAATATAGCCGTTCTCGGGTTCAACCTGTTTGCAAAGAGCGCTCTTTATATGGCATCATACAAGGGCCTTTCTGATGATGTAAAAAAGGGG
>CAZOEH010000442.1:0-2915 GCA_964578785.1 uncultured Desulfonema sp.
CGTTTAATTTAGTCCTTTTTTCTTCTCTTTCCGAAATTAATTATGGTTTTTTTTATCTTGCCGTAATTCGCATGTCAAGCACTTTTTTATTAATCTTCAAAAACCTTGCCTTCCCCGGGATAAATCCTGCGCTGATCAATTCCGGTCGGATTCGGATTTTCAGGCCATTTCCCATCCTGAGGTTCCGGTCCTTCAAGAGTGGTCATGGAAGGGTTTCTGTCTTTCATTTTGGGACTTCTTCTGACATCAACATCTGAAACAGGCGCGCTGAATTCTATCGGTATATTGTTCGGATCGAAAGTATATACGGAATGAATGAATCCGTGATCCATCACTTCCGAAACCCATATGCCGGTTGCTTCCAGCCTGTCCTTTATTTCCCAGAGATCATCATCGCTTTCAACACCGAACGAAATATGGTCGAATGCAAAAGGGCCTTTAACCGGGACACCGTGGTCTTTTTCGGGAATATTTTCAACGCCGTCCCATTCGAAAAAGGCTATCATATCTTTCTCCGAGATCTCAAAAAAATAATGACGGTAACCGGATCGGCCAAGACCTGCTACAAGCCTCATTTTAAGCAAGTCACGCCAGAAACGTATGGTCGTATCCATATCTTTTGTAACCATCGCAAGATGATTGATTCCTGTATATCTGAACATTTTCCCTCACAAACCTTATTATATCCGGCTTTGGATGAAGCCGCCGCTATTCGCCGCGAATCATGATAAGCAGCATCTTAAAACGCTCAACTGCGTTAAGCGCATGAGGAATGCCGGCCGGCATAATGATCATATCTCCGGTCGTAACCGTTTTTGGTTCCCCGCCGATGAGGATCTCCGCCTTACCGTCCAGGATATAGACCACAGCATCGTAAGGCGAGGTGTGTTCGGTGAGGCCCTGACCCTGGTCAAATGAAAAGAGCGTAAGATTGCCTACATTTTTCTTAAGCAGCGTTTTGCTGACCACAGAGCCTATGGCGTATGAAACGCCGTCGGAAAGATTGAAAGGCACGCCTTTTGATATTACAATATTCTCATTCATAATCGCAGTCTCCTTCATAACGGTGTTTGTGCTTTGAATAAGATCGCATTTCCGTCTATGCGGTAGCTCTTTTCCGAAGCCGGAACAATAACCGATTTTCCCCGTGATAAGTTTAACCGGTTGCCCTCAGTGCCGGTAATGACAGCCTTTCCCTCGGTGCATAATATAATTTCAGCATTTCTTCTTTGAGGGCCGGTATACGTTCTACCGCTGTTTATAATGATTTTTGAAAGCGTAAACTCTCGGGCAGATGTTTTATAAACATACTCTTTCCGCTTCCTCACGGGTAAGATTATATTAACACGGCGGCTCCTGAAATTCACAATATTCAGAAGCTCACCGGGATCGATATGCTTTTGTGTAAGCCCTGCTCTCACGACATTGTCGGAACCTGCCATCAGCTCCAGCGCTATTCCTCCAAGGTACGCATGAAGCTGTCCGGATGGAAGGAAGACAGCCTGCCCGGGACTCAAGCTGACCAGATTCAGATATAACGGAGACAGCGCCCCGATATCGTTTGGGTGACTTTCAATAAGCCGGGCGATACATCCGAATGCAGGTTCATCACGGATAAAGCCCCTGACATTTCTATCGGCTTCCGAAATAACTTTTTTTTTCCGGTCAGCGCCCATCCCTATCAGATAAGAAATAAATATTTTAAGTCCGGATGAGTCCGGATTATTTTCAAGAGCGGCAATAGTTTTCCCGAGACTCCCGGGACACACCTTTTTAAAGAGGATAAGAATATCCGGTATTTTTCTGAAACCGCACAAAGCCTCAAAATCGGTCAGGGCACAAACAAGTTCGGGCTTGTGCTTTTCATCTTTGTAGTTTCTTATTAATGAACCGGGAGAAATGCCCTGTCTGTTCTCTCTCGTGAATCCCTTCTTTGCCATCGTCCGGTTCGGATGAGCCTGTATGGAAAGCGGTTCGGAAGCAGCAATGACCTTAAACAGGAAAGGCAGTTCTCCTCCAAATTTTTTTGCACAAGCCTTCCCGAGGATCTCATCCGGATATTGTCTTATGAGGCTGTATAGGCTCTCCCATCCGTTTCCGGTTTTAATCATTGAAGATCCGGAAGGATGAGCTCCCATCCAGAGTTCGGCCTGAGGTTTATGGCATGATGGTTTTTTACCAAGAAGCGCAGGGATCGCGGTATATGATCCCCATGAATACTCCTTAACAATGTTTTTTAATAATCCGATTCCGTTCATTTTTATTTACCGGTAATATTTTTCTGTATTTCTGGTCAGGCACTAATATATCGATCTGATTTTATACAAACCCCGATAAACAGAACTCATCTCGGTGCCCGCTTGAGAGGAGGAAAAATGCAGGGGTTAATCTGTTATTTACTAATATTATTTATGCTTGATTGTCAATAACCCGGCAATATATAGAAATACCGTTTCATGCTGATTGCAATCTGTAACCTTGCTGGTATAATAAGAAAAGTCAGAAGCAGGAGGCAGAGGAATAAAAATGCCGATTATCGTAAACGAAATATTCAACAGCATACAGGGTGAATCACTGTATGCCGGACTGCCGTGTACCTTTATCAGACTTACAGGTTGCAATCTCAGGTGCTCCTATTGTGACACAAAGTATGCTTATGAAGAAGGTACAGGCCTTACCATTACAGAAATTAGAAACAGGATTTCCGATTATCGGTGCCCTCTTGTGGAGATAACCGGCGGCGAACCTTTGATCCAGAAGGAAACGCCGTTGTTGATAACAAATCTCATTCAAAACGGCTATAAGGTTTTACTGGAAACAAACGGAACAATCGACATAAGCCTAATTGATGAAAGGTGCATCAAAATTGTGGATATTAAATGCCCCGGAAGCGGTGAATCTGAAAAAAATATCCC
>CAZOEH010000443.1:0-2906 GCA_964578785.1 uncultured Desulfonema sp.
GTTCGGTATTTAATGGTTGTTTTTCATTCGATATTCGATATTCGATGTCCGATGTTCATCTTTATTCTTGATTATTTCAGGTGAGTTGTTAAATTACCGGATATTTTTTGCAGAAAGCCGGACTTGCGAAATGGAATAGTTCTGTGAAGATTCTATTTGTCTGCACCGCAAATATCTGCCGGAGTTTTATGGCGGAGCGCATGTTCAGAAAAATGGCGGAGAAGGGCGGCCGCAGCGAATTTTCCGGGCTGTCGGCATCCCTGATTGACATGAAGGGAGCGCCGTCCGATCCCATGGCTGCCGATCTTCTGACAGAAAAAGGATTTGACTGCCGTGGCCATAAATCGAGGCTGTTGACGGAAGAGCTAGTCGCTGAAGCGGATATGATACTTGTGATGGAGCGGCAGCAGATGGAAATGATCATTGAAAAATATCCTAATGCGGCGGAAAAGGTTTTTCTTCTTAAGCCGTTTTCCACCGGCAAAACCCGGCCGGCCGGCAATTATATGAATGATATAAGTGATCCGTATAAGAAGTCCGGTTATCACTACAGGCTTTGTTTTGCAGAAATATACATGGGAATTGAAGGATTATTAAAATGTATTTAGAGTACTGGGGCCTTAAAAGATTACCGTTCGAAAATGTGCCGGATCCGGATTTTATTTACTATTCGCCTGAACATCTGGAAGCGCTGTCGAGGTTGCTCTACGTGGCAAAAGGTAATAAAGGAATAGTTCTGATTACCGGGGAGATCGGCAGCGGAAAAACGACCTTGAGCAGGGTTCTGATACAACAGCTTCCAAGGGAAAAGTATGACATAGGGTTGATGGTAAATACTACCCTTGCCCCATTGGATTTTTTAAGGGAGGTTCTCCGCAGCTATGGTTTGAATCACGGCGATGATTTATCAAAATCTTTCCTCCTGAAATTATTTTACGACAAAATGCTGGAAAATTCAAAACAGGAGAAGGGAACTCTGCTTATAATTGACGAAGCTCAGCTGATTTCAAAAGAAACCTTTGAAGAGCTCCGGCTGCTGTTGAATTTCCAGCTGAATAACAAGTTCCTGCTGACCGTTATTCTGCTCGGCCAGCCCGAGCTGAGGAATATTGTCAAGGATATTGAACAGCTGGATCAACGGGTTGCCATAAGGTATCACTTGAATCCTTTAAATTTTTATGAAACACTGAAATATATGGGAGTCCGTTTTACAAAGGCCGGCTTATCCCGGAACATCATCACTAAACAGGCGGCAAAAGACATATATACCTATTCGAAGGGCACGCCAAGGCTGATAAACAGTATTTGCGATACAAGCCTCATGGCGGGATTTATCTCGAAGGCGAAGATCATAGATTCCAAAATCGTTACCGAGGCTGTTAAGGATATCACCGGATGACGGCTTTATAAAAAGTTATTCTGTCCGCCAAAGTTCGGTGGCGGATTGCGCTTCATCATTCGTCATTGCAGCGTACCTAACTAAAGTACGCTTCATTCCTCAAGATTCGCGCGCCTTGCATAATAAGCTTTTTACTTTGCCGTCTGAATTATAACTATTTAGAGGTCTTCGGCAGTTAATCGATTACAGTTTGAAGACGTACGACAGGGCTTCCCTGACCCGGTTAATATAATATCTGTAATTCATGTCGGATCCGGAGATATAACTTCTCTGGGCTAGGATATCTTTCGGTGGGAAGAGCGTCCTTCCGACAAATCTCAGCTTTTTCGCCAGCCCCTTGTTCATGGACAAATGTATCAGATAACTCATACCGGGCGCGCGTTTGTTTCCGGCGGTTTTGCGCATGAAGATTATTTCAGGAATGCTGAATCTTTCAGGTTTCAGCTTCTGCAGGACATCTTCAGGTATCTTAGCTTCAATAAAATAATGCGAAAAATAGAGGGTTGTATAGACCATTTTGTTCAGGTTGAACCTGATGGTTTCCTTAACCAGAAGATTCCAGTCCAGCCTCTTCCCGTAATAATTGATGCTTCTGTCAATATCACAGAAATATATCAGCTTGCTGAGTGAGTGGGTCACCCGAAGGGCGTGTTCTGCCAGATGTATGATGAGGTGATGCGGAGACATCACCCATGTTTCGGTATCCGCAATATTCGCCCTTACCGCATCATGCCAGATATCCCCGATTTTAATCATACCTATGTAGGATTCGTTTGGAATCGTTGAATTTACGAAGTGCCAGTGGATATGAAAAGAAGGAGCGTTCTTCCGGGGATTTCTGTAGTCGAGTGATGTCAGGTAAGTGGAATTGAAATCAACATCGTCAAAAGACCGGTCAGCCGGATAATAACCCAGGCCTTTCAACTGTTCATTTATCCGGTTCAGGTCTTCTTTTTTTACCAGCAGATCAACGTCCGACATTGGGCGCAGCGCGAGATTCCCATAAGCTGTTTCGGCCAGCGCCGCACCTTTGAGAACTATTACATCAAGCCCGGCTTTGTTAAATACATCAAGAATATTTCCTAATGCGTTTAAGGTTAAAATATTTTTTTTTGCGCTGAGATAATAATCTTTTTTTAATTCATCCGTCACATAGCCGGGGATAGCGGTCCTACCGGCGACGATCCCCGGGAGTGTCTGAAAAACTATGGGTGAAACGCCCTCTTCCCTCGCCTTTTCTAAAAAACAGCTCCAGTCGATTCTCTCTGTCTGAATGCCGGTTAACTCAAGTTTCTCCTTCCCGCCGATTTCCGTCCGGCAGCATAGAAGCAGTAATTTATCTTCCCCGGGCAGGTTCATACAGACTCCGGACGGAAGGCGCTGGCCCGTGCGTGCGCTGTCCGGCAGAAATATTCGCACCATTCATCCATCCGGCCGCATTCCAGATGGGCGTGAGCGGGGCACCATTGGCAAAGGTTCATCAGGGGGCAGATACGGCACTTTTCGA
>CAZOEH010000444.1:0-2905 GCA_964578785.1 uncultured Desulfonema sp.
AACCATGACCCTTGTATATCCGAAAACCTTGTTTGCCTGTTTTAATCCCTGTCCCGGCACTCCGCCGATCAGGTTTTCAACCGGCACGAATACGTCCGTAAATGAAAGAGGCGAGGTGTTTGAAGCGCGTATACCATGTTTTTCTTCGCTCCTGCCCCGTATAAAGCCTTTTGCCTCTTTTTCGACAACAAAAAAAGCGGGGCCCTCCGGTGTATCGGCTAAAAGTGTAATAAAATCGGCGTATCCCCCTGTAGAGATAAACTGTTTAGCGCCGTTTATAATATACCCTGTAATTTTTCCTTCATCATTTACTACTGGATCGGCTTTTGTTTTTATTGCCGCAACATTGCTCCCGGCATCAGGCTCTGTGACTGCGTATGCAACAAGAGAGGATCCGTCCGCGATTGCGCCAAGCCATCTCTTTTTTTGCTCTTCCGTGCCCCCCACAATCAGGGGGTCAGCCCCAAGCTGGATAGCAAAAAAGGCGGTAGTTATCCCGAGACAAATTTTTGCCATTTCGCGGGTTAAAATACAGATATCCCGCGCGCCCCCCCCCATTCCTCCATAAATTTCAGGAATTCCGAGGAGCTGCAGTCCTATTTCGGGGCTGAGCATATGTCTGATAGTATCTTCCGGGAAAATTTCCTTTTTATCATACTCCAGAATTTTCTCCCTGGTAAGAAGCCTCTTTCTGAGCCTGTCAACAGTCTCCAGAACCATTTCTCTTGACCCGGCATCAAGCCCTTTCAAGCCGCTTTTGTTATCCGCTTCCGGCACAGTCATTAAAATTTATTCCTCTTTGCTTTTAATAACTTCGCGCCCCTTATAATATCCGCATGCTTTGCAGGCATTATGCGGAACAACAGCTTCTCCACACTGGGAGCACTTGGATAAATTCAGCGCTTCAACCTTCTGATGTGTACGTCTTTTATCCCGTTTTGACTTAGATGTTTTATGCTTTGGTACGGCCATAAGTAATCTCCTAACATGATGATAAAATTATTAAAAACCATAAATCACTAATATTGCAAAATGTCCCGGTTCTAGTAATTTAAATGGACCCGATTGTCAAGAATTTTTGCGATTTTTTTTATTATTTGTTTACTTATGCCAAACTGTTTTGTATGTTACCCGGGTGTTGTACGGTCGGAAAAAATTCATATGCCTGTGTATATTTCCGTTAACACAACATATATTATTAATACCTGGTGTTTAAAGTATTCCGGATGCTGTTTTTCAAAAAATAATTAAACTGAGCTTTTTCTGACGGTAAAAAATGGAAAATGAAAAAACGGCACATATTTTTACTTATTGCTAATACTAATATTCATTGTAGTAAATTTAAGGTGAAAAATGAACCATACAATAATTACCCGCTTTCCACCGAGTCCGACAGGCTATCTGCATGTCGGCGGAGCCAGAACCGCTCTTTTCAACTGGCTTTATGCACGTCATATGAAGGGACGTTTCATATTAAGAATCGAAGATACAGATACCGAGCGTTCCACCCAGGCATCGGTCGATGCCATATTTGAAGCTTTGGAATGGCTTGGTATAGACTGGGATGAAGGTCCCTATTTTCAATCAAAACGATTTGATATTTATATTGAATACATCCAAAAGCTTATAGATTCAGGTAATGCGTACTACTGCACATGTTCTCCCGAAAAGCTCGAAGAGATGCGGAAAGTTGCCATGGCAACCGGGAAAAAACCCAAGTATGACGGGACGTGCAGGGAAAAGGGGCTTAAAAATCCGGATAATGCCGTTGTCCGCATCAAGGCGCCCCTGACCGGCACAACCGTAGTTCACGATGTAATTAAAAATAACATCGTTTTCCAGAATACCGAGCTTGATGATTTTGTCATAAGAAGAAGCGACAGAACCCCGACCTATAACCTGGCCGTGGTAATAGACGATATTACAATGGGTATAAATACCATTATAAGAGGCGACGATCACGTCAACAACACTCCGAAGCAGATAATGATATATAACGCTCTTGGCGCTCAGCTTCCTGCCTTCGGGCATGTTCCGATGGTGCTCGGAGGAGACAAAACCCGTTTGAGTAAGCGGCACGGGGCCATGTCCGTAACTGAATACAGGGATATGGTATATCTGCCGGATGCCTTCATCAATTATATAGTACGTCTCGGGTGGTCTTACGGCGACCAGGAGTTTTTTACAAGAGAGGAGCTTATCGAAAAATTCTCCCTTGAAAATATCGGCAGATCAGCAGGGGTTTTTGATATTGATAAACTGCTTGCGCTGAATGCAGACCACATAAAAACGTCTCAGCCCGGAAAGATTGCAAAGCATCTTGCGCCGTTTTTAATAAATCTGGGCTTTGATATAAATGATGAACCTCTGGTCGAAGGAGTGATAAAAACACTCAATGCCCGCAGCAAGACTTTAAAGGAGATGGCCGAAGGCGCCGCCTTCTACTTCAAAGATACAGTCTCTTATGATAAGGATGCCGCCGCTAAATTTTTTACATCGGATTCCATCGGAATTCTCAAGATGCTTATTGAATCTCTTGAATCACTTGAAATATTCGATGAAAAAAGTCTCGAATCCGTATTCGTGAAAGCGATGGAGATAACAGGACTCAAGCTCGGAAAAATTGCGCAGCCTGTCCGTCTGGCCTTAACCGGAAAAACAGTGAGTCCGGGAGTCTTTGAAATAATGAATGTGCTCGGAAAAGAAAAGTCGATAAACAGATTGAGGCTGGCGGTTTCCTTTATTGAGAATGGCGGCTGATATTGCCGGTATCATTGCCAGAAATATCTTGACTATCATTTACCCATTAATTAGAATCGGCACCATCTTGCTGGGGGATCGTCTAGCGGCAGGACGACGGGTTCTGGCCCCGTTAACCGAGGTTCGAATCCTCGTCCCTCAGCCA
>CAZOEH010000445.1:0-2903 GCA_964578785.1 uncultured Desulfonema sp.
ACTTTCTGACATTTTCAACACGTGAAAGTGTCTCGTTGACTTTGTCGACCTCACCCTGTATCAATTCCTGTATCTCAGGAGCCTGCGTAAGGTCTTTATAGGTTGAAAACTGGATCTTCTTATCCTGCGCGTACTTTACCACATTGTCTTCATCAATCATGATAAGAGCGCTTAAGAACTTTCTTCTGTCGCCGATTACAACCGCATCATTTATATATACGCTGGACTTCAGCTTGTTTTCAATGTACTGGGGCGTGATGTTCTTTCCGCCTGCGGTGACTATGATGTCTTTCTTCCGGTCCGTAATTTTTAAAAAACCGTCATCGTCTATTACCCCGACATCTCCTGAATAGAGCCATCCGTCCTTGACTGTTTCAATGCTTGCCTTTTCGTTTTTAAAATACCCTTTGAATACGCCCGGTGACTTTACAAGGATTTCTCCGTCTTCAGCTATCTTTATCTCGGTTCCGGGAAGCGGGGGGCCGACGGTTCCGAATTTTACCTTCCCGATTCTAGACATGGTTGTTACACCCGTCCCTTCAGTCTGCCCGTATCCTTCTATAAGGTTAACGCCTATTGACTGAAAAAAACGAAGCACATCCGGAGATATGGGGGCGGCGCCCGAATATGCGACACGGAATCGGTCAAATCCCATTCTCTCCTTAAGTTTCCGGAACACGGCAAAATATGCAAGCCTGAACAATAGTTCAAGATAAGAAGGCACCGCTTTAAAATCCATCATGAGCGCCGCTCTCTTTTTTCCGATTTTGAGCGCCGTAAAAAAAGCCGCTTTCTTGAACCACGTGGCATCGGACATCCTTATAAGTATGGCCGAATAATACTTCTCCCAGATTCTGGGAACCGCATATCCTACGGTCGGCGAAATTTCCATCATATTATCGGTAACCGTATCCGGTTTTTCGACAAAGTTAACGATGTACGCATAAGTTATATGGACAAAGACTGAAAATAATCTTTCAAAGATGTGGCAGAGAGGCAGAAATGAGAGGACCTCGTCCGTAGGATAGACTTCATTTGTTTTGGATACAGCATTTGCCATCCATGTAACATTACCATGCGAAAGCATCGCCCCTTTGGGAGGCCCTGTTGTTCCGGAAGTATAGATCAGTACGGAGAGATCCTCCGGGCGAACTTCTTCAGCCCTTTTTTCGAAAAGGCCCGGTTGTTCCGCAGTGACTTTGCTTCCCAGCTCAAGCAGTTCGGAAAAAGTCATGACCATCGGGTCTTTGAAAGACCTCAGGCCTTCCGTATCCCAGACAATTACCTTTATCAATTGAGGGACGTTCGCTTTAAACATGAGCCATTTATCAAGCTGCTCTTCATTTTCGACGAAAAAGAATTTTGATTCCGAATTATTGATCACATATTCAACCTGAGGCCAGGCATTGGTGGCGTAAACTCCTACTGAAACAGCTCCGGCGCATTGTATGCCCATATCTGCGATAATCCATTCGGGGCAGTTATCCCCGATGATTGAAACGCAGTCGTCTTTTTCAAGCCCCATCGATATCAGGGCGGAGCCCACATATCCGGCCCGTTTGTAGTATTCGTTCCAGGAGATGTCATGCCACAGTCCGTACTCTTTTTTCCGCATGGACACCCTGTCGCCATATTTTGATACGGTGCTTTTAAAAACCTTCGGGACAGTATTTAACTCAATGCTTTTTATCTCCACTGCTTCTTCCTCTTCCACCGCTGATATCCCTTTGCAGACGACTCTGAACGGACCCCCATGTAGAACTCCCTGACATCCTTGTCTTCCATCAGGTCTTTTGATTTACCCTTCATGACAAACCGGCCGTTTTCAAGAATAAGACCAACATCTGAAACCGAAAGCGCCATTCTCGCATTCTGTTCCACAAGAAGAATCGTTACTCCTTCGGAATTAATTGTTTTAATTATATTGAAAATCTCCCTGACAAGAATCGGGGAAAGGCCGAGGGAGGGCTCATCAAGAAAAAGGAGTTTCGGCCTGTTCATAAGCGCCCTTCCCATGGCAAGCATCTGCTGCTCCCCGCCGGAAAGTGTTCCGGCCCATTGATTTTCCCTTTCTTTCAATATCGGAAAATTTTTATATATCCGTTCAATATCTTCTTTTATCCCTGATTTATCCTTTCTTACATAAGCTCCCATAAGAAGGTTTTCTTTTACCGTGAGCTCCTTAAAAACCTCCCTGCCTTCAGGAACGTACGAGATGCCCATCCGCACAATCTCTTCCGTATCCATCCCGTCAATACGTTTACCCATATATTCTATGGTTCCCTTATCGGGCTGGTCTTCAATAAGACCCATCACGGTCTTTAAAACGGTAGATTTGCCGGCGCCGTTATTTCCGAGGATTGCCGTAATTGTACCTTCTTCAACTGAAAGAGAGGCTCCCCGTATGGCATAGATCAGGTCATAATAGGTTTCAATATTCTTTATCTCAAGAATCGTGCCCAACGGTCTCATCCTCCCCTAAATACGCTTTCAGCACCTCTGGATGCCTCTGTACCTCCTGAGGAGTTCCTTCGGTTATAGATTTTCCGAAATTAAGAACAAGTATCCTGTCTGAAATATCCATGACCATGTTCATATCATGCTCTATAAGAAGCATTGTGACTCCGAGCTCATCCTGGATATCTTTGATCCAGAAGATCATGTCCTGCTTCTCTTCCGAATTCATTCCGGCGCACGGTTCATCAAGAAGAAGCAGTTCAGGTTCAAGCGCAAGAGCCCTCCCGAGTTCAATCAGCTTTTGGGTGCCGTAAGGAAGAGCCCCGACGAATTTGTTTCTTACAGACTGAAGATCAAGAAAATCTATTATCTCTTCGACTTTCCGGCGGTGGGTTATCTCTTCTTTTCCCGCATATGAGCGCCTTCCCCACATGGTTGCACCATGG
>CAZOEH010000446.1:0-2896 GCA_964578785.1 uncultured Desulfonema sp.
ATGGGAATCACAAAAAGGCTCAAGGAATATAATCCTAATATCAGGATCGTAGCCGTTGAACCTTATCTGGGGCACAAAATTCAGGGTCTCAAGAATATGAAAGAGGCATACAGACCCGAGATTTATGAAAAGAAGATCATTGATAAAATAGTGAATATCGACGATGAAGAAGCCTACGAAACTGCAAGGCGCCTTGCAAAAGAAGAAGGCCTCTTTGTGGGAATGAGCAGCGGCGCCGCCATGGTTGTTGCATTGAACGAGGCGTCTTCCATGGAAGACGGAACGATAGTCGTCATATTCCCGGACAGCGGGGAACGTTATCTCAGTACTTCCCTTTTTGCGGTTAAGGAGAAGATAGCGCTCAAACTCTTCAACACAATGACAAGAGGCAAGGAGCCCTTTGAGCCCGTTCATCCCGGCAAAGTTTCCGTTTATTCCTGCGGTCCGACAGCCCATGCGAGGATGCATCCGGGAGAATGCCGGCGGTTTGTTTTTTCGGACCTCCTGTGCCGCTATCTCGAATTCAGGGGATATTCGGTAAAGCATATAATGAATATAACAGACCTTGATGATAAGACCATAAACGGGTCGGAAAAGGCCGGGCTCGGATTGTCCGAGTTTACCGGAAAATATATAGACCTGTTCATGAAAGATCTCGATCTTCTCCGTATCAGGCCTGCCGATGCTTATCCGAGGGCAAGCGAACATGTTGAAGATATGGTGGCGGTTGCCGGAAAGCTTGTGAAAAAGGGGTATGCCTATGAAAAGCTCCGCTCGCTCTATTTCGATATCTCCCGCTTTGCGGATTACGGAAAATTATCCGGGATCGACATAAACAAGATAAGGGTCGGCGCAACGGTTGATCTCGATGAATACGAAAAGGATAATCCGCGGGACTTTACCCTGCTTAAAAGAGCGAAACTTTCCGAACTTAAAAGAGGGATATACACCGCAACCGACTGGGGGAATGTGAGGCCCTCCTGGCATATCCAGTGCGCCGCGATATCCATGAAATATCTCGGCGAAACCTTTGATATTCACACGAGCAGCAGGGAGCTCGTTTTCCCGCACCATGAAAACGAGATAGCGATCTCAAAGGCCCTTACAGGAAAACCTCTTGCAAAATTCTGGATGCACTGCGAGCGGGTGCTTGTCGACGGCAAAAAGGTGGATGGTGCAAAGGAGAGGCTCTCAATCTCGGAACTCGTCGATATGGGCTATACCGGCAGGGAGATAAGATTCTGGCTGATATCGAATCACTACAGAAAGCCGGTTATCTTCTCGGCAGAAAGGCTTGAGGATGCAAGGAAATCTTTAAACAGGCTTGACACATGTATTCGCGCTCTTTCCGATGTAAGTGAGGGAGAGCCTTATCCTGAGCTGGATCAGCTTCTTTATGATATAAAAAGCGGATTTACGGGCGCCATGGATGACGATCTCAACATATCCGCAGCCCTATCCTCGATATTCGGAATAGTTAGACATATAAATATTCTGGTCGTGAACCAAAAGATAGATGCAATCGGAGCATCAAAGATTATCGAGGCGTTCCGTTATATCGATTCGGTGCTCAATATCTTCGAATTTTCAGACCTGACTTTTGATCCTGAAGTAAAACGCCTTCTTGATGAGCGGGAGAAGGCAAGGGATGAAAAAGACTGGTCTCTTGCCGACAGCCTGCGCGAAAAGCTGGAATCGATGGGAGTCAAGGTAAGAGACCATAAAACTTGATATGATAAGAAAAGAACGGTTGTGCAAATCAGACTTTTAACTTTCTTTTTGCACATCCACGCATTATCATCATACCATTATTACCCGAGACATCGCAGCAGATACACGAAAATATTCTGGTGATACCGTATTGGGCAATATAGTCATTATGTTACCAAGGTTACTTCATCGCCGGTTTTAAGTTGCCGGTAATTCTTTTTGGGATAAGATGTCGGGCGTGGATATATCATAGAGTCTTTTTTTTCCATCAATATTTGCTTCTAACTTCATCTGAAATTTTCCAGATATCGTTTTTATCAATAAGATTTCCTAAGTTCATGATAGCTCTTTATGAAGTGATCTCTGACGGACTCTACCTCTTTCAACAATCGTAAATTTGCCAATGACAGACAAGTTGTCCATGATATTGATGAGGATTTCGGCCGGTTCGGAAGGCGTCGCCGGTGCAAAACGGAAATAAACAACTCCCGCCGGTGGTAAAGCTTGATGCCTGTAGATCAGTTCACCGTAATCCCGATCAAATGTTAAAATGATCAGCTTTTCAGTGTAGGCCCGCTTCAAGATGTCTTCATCTTTGCTGCCCGGTGCTTCCTGAATAATGCCGACAACATAATGACCCGCTTCCCTTAAAAGCCGAACACTTAAAAGAGGGAAATTCTCATTGGCCAGAAAATCCATTACATGGCCTCCGCCGACAGCGGATAAAGGAATTCTTCACGCATACATTCGCGGGTATAGGAAAAAACGGCCAGCAGGCTTTCTTTCGTCAAATTAGGATAATTTTCGAGAATTTGATCTTCTGTCCATCCTTCCGCATAGAGTCCAAGAATAAACTCAACAGACAGCCTTGTGCCCTTTACGACTGGTTTTCCCAAAAGGACATTCGGATCTGAGTGAATAAAATTGCCCCATTCAATCTTCTTCATACTCCCCCCTTACTCAATATCTGATTCAATCTGCCTATCGTTCTTAATTCGAAATCTTGCGCCCTTGTAACATAAATAATTAACGATAACAAGCAAATAAGCCATCACTCCCAATTGATTCCTTTATTCGGACCAGTCGGCGCGTGAGGTTTTGAGTGTTGAGGATTATTCTTATAGTTTGCAAAACGAGATTTTGGAGGAGATTGCGACGAGGAGTGACTTGAGGTCGGATGCGATGA
>CAZOEH010000447.1:0-2877 GCA_964578785.1 uncultured Desulfonema sp.
AAGCGTTGTCTATCATTTCCCTGTGATCAAAAAGCCTGTGAATACCTGCAACTCCGACATCGAAAACGGAATCAACTTCATTCCCCATAGCCTGTGCCGTAATATATGCTTCCTTCGCAACGGGGATATCCGATGTGCCTGCTGAGAGTATCAGTATTTTCCCTTTGCCGTGCATAGGAATAGTTTCTTTATTTTTCCAGACGATCATTTTTGCGTCTTCATGGTAAACCGCACCGGAAAACCGTGAAAGTACAAATTCCGCTTTTGCCTTATCCGCTCGTGTAACAAGAATGATTTCCTCCTGGGCCGCCATTCGCTCAATTATACCGGTGATCTGCTCCGGTGTTTTACCTTCACCGAATATAACTTCCGGAAAGCCTTTGCGCATGGAGCGATGGTGATCCACATGAGCATAATCTATATCTTCGACATGTATATGCTTAAGTGAATTTACCGCATCCTCGATGCAAATACTTCCGCTTGAAACGCCTTTAAGAATTTTTACCAGATATTCTTTATTCATATTATTGCAGATCCTGCTCAACAATTTTTCCGGGGTGGGAAAGGGCTCCTTTTGAAACAGCAGTCTTTCCGGTATTCTCCGTTTTCGGCTGTTGCGCGGCAGTAACTCCGGTTTTTACAATCTTCCTTTCAACTTCAGCGAGTTGTCTTCGAATTGAATTTAGTTTATCTTCTACATCTACAGCAAAGCGGTTTAATTCATTCTGATAGCGTTTCTGTTCATTCCTAGCAGAGGCTTCAATATCTTTTTTATCAGCCTTGGATGCAGATAATCCAGCAATACCGGAATTCAGCTTTACAATATCATTTTCAATCTTACCGAGAGTTTTTATAATCTCAGCGATTTTCTGTGAAAACCCGGATTCAATGCCTTTAGATTTATTTGAAATAGCAGAAAGATCGTTTTTAAACACGGTAATCTGTCTGTTTATTTCAGCAGTGGAATTCGCTATCTCTGTTTTTTCCGCTTTTGCCTCTTTTATCTCCTTTATCGAGTTTTGAAATTCGGATTTAAGAGCCGCGGTTTTCTTTTCAAATGATTCCTGAAGGCTCGAGTATTGAGAAGAAAGATCCGAAGTTTTTTTATCTATATTCATAGATAACTGCCGGACCTCCGTGGATCCCGAGTCATGGACACCCATGATTTTATTTTTTATATCGAGATAAGAGACAACTAGCAAAATGGCTATTATGCATGGAAACAGGATTGAAATAATCGTGACCCTTTGATTCAGTTTTTCGATGCGGATATCTTTTTTCTCTTCCCTGATATAAGCATCCGAATGAGCCGAGTCGATATTGATTTTAAATTCAGGAGATCTTTTCTCTTCCATGTCTTTCATTCCCATTCTATGGTTGCAGGTGGTTTTGAGCTTACATCATATACTACCCTATTTACCCCGGTAACCTCGTTGATAATCCTGTTTGAAATTTTTCCCAGCAGAGAATGAGGCAGTTTTGCCCAGTCTGCGGTCATGGCATCTTTGCTGGTTACCGCTCTTATTGCGACAATATTCTCGTAAGTGCGCTGATCGCCCATGATTCCGACGCTCTTTAAAGGAAGCAGGATCGAAAAAGACTGCCATAATTTTCTGTAGAGACCCGCATTCTTAATCTCGGAAATCAGAATATCATCGACCTCCCGCAGGATTGAAAGCCTTTGCTTTGTGACTTCTCCGATTACTCTTATAGACAGGCCGGGGCCGGGAAAGGGCTGTCTCCAAATCATATCTTCATGCAGCCCGATTGTCTTTCCGAGGCGGCGAACCTCATCTTTGAACAGGTACTTCAATGGTTCGACAAGTTTCAGTTTCATATTTTTTGGAAGACCGCCAACGTTATGATGGGATTTTATCACAGCTGTGGGACCCCCGAATGCCGATTTCGATTCTATAACATCAGGATAAAGAGTGCCCTGCGCCAGAAATTCGACGCCTTTGATCTTCTTTGCCTCATATTCAAAAACATCCATGAATATTTTTCCGATTATCTTACGCTTCTTCTCAGGGTCGGTAACTCCTGAAAGCCCTTTTAAGAATCTGTTTCCTGCGTCGACAAATCTGATATTGATATCAAGATTCCGGGTCAGGGTCTTTTTGAGCTTTTCCATTTCATTTTTTCTCAGCAACCCATTGTCGACAAAAATGCAGGTAAGGTGCTTTCCTATAGCTTTATGAATGAGCATCGCAGCTACAGACGAATCGACGCCGCCGCTCAGTCCGAGTATCACTTTTTTGTCTCCGACCTTTTCTCTGATTTCATATATAGCATTTTGTGCAAATGATCTCATAGTCCATGAGTGACTGCATCCGCATATATCAAAAAGAAAATTTTTAATCATTTTCTTTCCCAAAGGCGTGTGCTCCACTTCAGGATGAAATTGTAATCCATAAAGTTTTTTGCTGTCATGTACTATGGCGGCTATTTCGGTATTTTCAGTTGATGCAGTTACGGTAAATCCTTCAGGCAGTTTTATGATGGAATCACCATGGCTCATCCAGCATTTAGTCGATATACCGGTATTTTTGAGAACGCCTTTTTGTTTTATTATGCTTAGCTCCGCAAAACCATATTCCCGTTTTCCGGCTCTTTCAACGCTTCCGCCGAGTGAATGCACCATGAATTGCATTCCGTAACAAATACCGAGTATCGGTATTCCCAGATTGAATATTTTCGTATCAATTTTAGGGCTGTTTTTTTCATAAATACTTGATGGCCCGCCTGACAATATTATTCCTTCCGGTTCAAGTTTTCGGATTTCATCTATTTTAATTGATGGCGGTTCGATCATGCAATAGACGCGGTTTTTACGCACTCGTCTAGCTATAAGTTGATTGTACTGGGATCCGAAATCAA
>CAZOEH010000448.1:0-2875 GCA_964578785.1 uncultured Desulfonema sp.
ACAGGCCTTCCCGTCCAGACACCGGTAACAGAGGCGGCATTCGAGCGCGATCAGGAGAGGGATGTCTATGACGACGCCGTCCGCTCCGCAGATGATCGATTTTGCCACATGCTCGGCCATTGCTATCCCGCCTGAGAAAACCAGATTAACCCTGTTTCTTATATGCCCGGAAACCAGACTGAGGTGAACCTCCCTTATCATCTCTTTTATGAACCGGGGATTTTCAGAATCGAGCTCCCTCCCCCGCGCATCCGCATAAAAATGGATCGTATCCGCTCCGCATCCCGCAAGATCAAGGGCCCGGGATGCGGCTTTTTTGTTTAAAGGAACGCCTGATGAGATTATGAGCCCCGGGTTCGATGCCCTTAACCCGGAAATTACTCTTCCGATTTCATCGTCATAAGAAAGCTCTACCATCCTGATCCCGGGAGCATGCTCAAGAAAATCACGGAAGTTATCCTTTGAGAGGCATGGCACAAGGCAGTCTGCAAAAGGCGCGAGATTGGCGGAATAGTATTCCGGATTTATGAGGAACATGGTGCCGAGAAAATATGCGGCCCGGACGGCTGCCTGCAGAACGTTTTCACTTAAAACTCCGAATTCCGGCTGCCTGAACATGACAGGAAGAGGAATTTCGAAAACAGGCGGCATATCTTCAACCTGCGATCCGTCTCCGGAAAAACTGAGTCTGGAATTCCGGCGGGAGAGTTCAATTCCCGTATTGATGTATTCGCGTCCGTGGATGCCGTCTCTTGTCGGCCTCACTATTTCGGACATATCCGTCCACATCGAATCGAAGCCCTCTCCCACGAAAGGACCGCGGTAGCCTGCCCCCGAAACCGGAATCTTTCCGGTGTGAGCCTGATACCATGTACGGTGGATTATATCGGCCACCCAGTATTCGTCTCCGAGGGAACGGTACTCGGGATTGATCACGCGGGAGAAGATCCCCCTCGTGCACTCCTGAACGCAGCGGAAACAACTCTGGCATGCATATAAATATTCCGGCTCAGCCATGTGCGCCGTATGTTTATAATTATCCTTGAAAATATTATATATGCATCCTTTCTTGACGCATTTCCGGCAGCTTCCCGCGCAATCCTCGCGGAATTCTATGGTAGTATATTTCCCGATCGGCTTGAACCGTGGAGGCGCAGCTTTTACCGGAACCTGATACTTTTTTGGCATACTCTCCTCCGAACTATACGGCCTGCGGCCTTGTTGAAAGGCCTGAAGCTTCAACGATTCTTCCGACCGTCTCTTCCCATTCAATAGCCATTATGTGGATGCCGTGCACCCCTTTTATCTCGCGCAGCGCGGCAATGGTTTCCATGCAGATAGCAAGCCCTTCTTCGGCCGCTTTTCCCTTGGGCACGCCTCCTATTCTCTTTATTATCGATTCGGGCACATCCATGCCCGCCACCTTTTTTGACATATATTTTGCCATGCCCTCGGATTTGAGGGGCGTTATCCCTGCCAGAATATGAGTCTTTCCGGTCAAACCTTCTTCGCGCGCAAGGCGCATCCACTCTTTGAAACGTTCCAGGTTGTAAACGCACTGCGTCTGAATGAAGTCGGCTCCCGCATCTATTTTCTTTGCAAGTCGTATGACGCGGTACTCAAACGGATCGGCAAAAGGATTGGCGGCGGCCCCGATAAACATCTTCGGCGGAGATATGAGATCAAATCCACTCATATCTTTTCCTTCCTTTTTCATGACCTTTACCATGTTAAGAAGGTTGACCGAATCGATATCAAAGACATTCATTGCATCAGGCTGGCTCCCGAATGTCTGATGGTCTCCTGAAAGGCAGAGTATATTCCTGATTCCCAGAGAATATGCTCCGAGAATATCGGACTGGAGGGCTATCCTGTTCCTGTCCCGCGTGACCATCTGCATTACCGGTTCGAGTCCTATCGCCGACAGATGCACGCAGGATGCGATGCTCGACATTCTCACAATGGCGGTCTGGTTATCGGTTACATTCACCGCGTCAACATGCCCTCTCAATAATTCGCCTTTTCTCCGGATTACCCCCGGATCGGCGCCACGTGGCGGACCGCACTCGGCTGTTACGGCGAATTTTCCGTCTGATAAAACACGCTGCAGGTTACTCAGTGATTCCGGCTTCATATTACATGATCCTCTCTTACCAGTTTTCTGGGTCCGCCGGCATGACTGGTTCGCCAGTCTTTAGGCGGATTGTATTTTCTCAAATTATCAAGCAGACCGAGAGCGGTCAGCCTAGTTATAATATGCTGCCAGGCGCAGTCCGTCTCCGGGTTTACTTCGCACTTTCCGTTGCGGGAACCGCCGCAGGGTCCGTTCTGGAGCTTCTTGGCGCATCTTGAAACAGGGCATACCCCGCCGAAAACAGCCAGCTGGCAATCACCGCACCCGAGGCATTCTTCGGTAAAGAGTCCCTGCTTTTCAAGAACACCGATAAAGGTTGTATTGACTCCCGGAAGAACCGGGACATTCGCAAACCTCCTTGCGATCGCCTGGACGCCGGCTCCGCAGGCAAGGGATAATACCGCCGTATTTTTAGAAACGGCGCATGCGGCCTCCCTTATGAATTCGTCTTCGCACTGCCGCTCAACGGTCAATTCCTCTATATATATGCTTCTGCCATCTTTTTTAAATGAAAGACGCAAAGCGGAAGCCAGCGTTGCAACCTCATCCTCTCCGCCCGCAAAGCATGTTTTCACGCAGGTGCCGCAGCCTAGAAGAAGCAGCTTTTTATACGGCGAAACAATTTCCCTGATTT
Source organism: uncultured Desulfonema sp. (assembly GCA_964578785.1). Taxonomy (GTDB): domain Bacteria; phylum Desulfobacterota; class Desulfobacteria; order Desulfobacterales; family RPRI01; genus RPRI01. The sequence goes on from CAZOEH010000448.1 coordinate 2,769, forward strand.
CCGCAATTGATTTCTGTTTTCCGACTATCATAATAATTCTCTCCGTTTGAGATCTTTAAATGCCAGCTTCACTTCGCCGGGTTCGGCCCCATTTCGTTAATCAGCGA